>NZ_JBHYMF010000024.1:0-59574 GCF_042742855.1 Streptomyces sp. NPDC058877
CCTTCGACCGGGAAGACTACAAGGCCCGCCACGCGGTCGAGTGCGGAATCAGCCGCCTCAAGCAGCACCGGGCTGTCGCGACCCGGTACGACAAGCTCGCCGTCCGGTTCGAGGCGACCGTCCAGATCGCGGCGATCCACCAGTGGCTGTGAACCAGCGGCCGTCCGCACGGCCGTGCCATGCTGATCACGGCAATTGGGCAGCATCTTCGGGGAGGGCTTCGGTGGCCGCCAGGTACTACTGCGCCGACAGCGAGAACGGCGACCACGTCGACGACCCGTCCGAGGACGCCCTGTTCATGCTGATCGGCGACCTGAACGACTCGGACAACACGTTCGTCGTGATCCAGCCCGACCAGGACGACCCCGGCTGGTTCGCCTCCGTCACCGTCCTGGACGAAGGCGGATACGAGATCGTCCGCCGCGACACCACCCGCCGCGAACACGACGTGACCGTCGAGACCAACACTGACCGCATCGCGGGCGACCTCACCAAGTGGCTGGCCGCCCGCGCTTCCTAAAACACGGCCTAGCCGCGAGACTCGTCCGCGCCCATGTCCCGTCCTCCGTGAGGTACGCATCCACCTTCAGGCCCACCTCGAGGAACGACGCAAGCATCACCACGTCGAACGTCTCGCCCAGGTCGAGGTCCTCGATCGCGCTGCGCATCGCACGTGCCCCGCGAATCCGATCGAGCATCTCCTGGTACTCGTCCACGGCAGTCACCACGAAGCCCCGCTCCAGGAGCGGGTGGGTCACGCGTCCCACACCACAACCCAGCTCCAGGATGTGGGGACCCGGCGACACGGCACCGGCGACGACGTCCGGCTCGATCCCGACCGGCAGCCGCGAGTACGGTTCGACCGCGCAGCCGTCCGGGGTGATCACCCCGGGCCCGGTCCCCTGATGCCCCGCTCGCTTACTCAGCTCCATGCCCGTCCAACGGTCTGGGCCACACCGTAGTTTCCCCCCGCCCGTTTCCGCGTCGGACTCGCATCGGGAAACGCCTCCGCGGAGCCCGCCCTCGCGGAGGAAGTCCGCAGCGAAACGGAAGGGCCACACATCCGTCCGGGGGAAGTGCGGAGAAGGGCCTTCCCGCGCAACAGGGGCCCATCCACAGCGCCTCCGGTGACGGGAGCGACCCCGGTACCCCTCCGGTGCGGACCGCCCACCTTCGCCGACACTTCCGGTCCACGGACGGGGCCTCCTCCGTGCGGTCCGCCTTCCCGTACGGCATGGCGCTTCAGCGCGCATGGGCGAGCTCCAGGAACTGGTGGAGGTCACGGGCGGCTTCCAGGGCGCTCAGGGCAGTGGCCGCCAGCAAGGCTGCGGACACGACCAGCAGCAGGGGCGGGTTCTGGGGCGGGGGCGCGAGGAGGGCCGCGACACGGCGGGGGACGACACCGGGGCCGGGTCTCCGGCGGCCGAGGATGCCGAGGGCTGCGGCGGGAACGGGGTCGGCGGTTCGGCTGCGCTTGGCCGCGACGGCGGCACGGGCGACGGTCTCGGCGACGGCGCGGCGGTCGCCGGTGTGCCGGGCGGCATGCTCGTCGGCCCAGCGTTCGACGGTGTAGGCGACCGCGGTGGCCAGGGGGCGCAGCAGGGGGTTGGCGGCGGCGGCCACTTGCGCGAGGGAGACGAAGGCGTAGTGGTGGTTGTCCAGGTGGGCCCGTTCGTGGGCGAGCAGGATCTCGTGTTCGGTGGGGTCGAGGGCGTCGAGCATGCCGTGGGAGACGACGATGCGGCCGGGCAACCCGGGCATGGTGTAAGCCTGGGCGCCGGGGTCGTCGGTCACGACGACCGGGTCGGTACCGGGCAGGCAGGCGGCCTCCAGTGCTGCGGACCACAGGGCCCCGGCGCGGCGGGCGGCCAGCCGAACGGCGGCGAGGACGGCGAGGGCCAGCAGAACGGCGCCCGCGAGGGCGGCCGGCCATCCGGTGGGGTCCTGGCGCGCCACGGTCTCGGGCGAGTAGCCCTTGAGCGCGGCCACCAGCGGAACGCGGACGAGCCCGGCCAGGGCCAGCAGGCCGAGGACGCACGTGCTGGATGCGGCCAGTGCCAGACCTGCGACGGTCAGCAGCCAGGTCGCCAGGCGCGGTTCCAGGCGGCGGGAGAGGGGACCTGCGCCGAGGGCGGCGAGGACGGGGAGGAGGAGCGGCAGGTAAGCGGCGAGGTGCATCTCTGGGGAAGGCTCTCTATTCGTCGCCGGCCAGGAGGCGGCGCAGGAGGTCCTCGTCGCTGTCGGACAGCTCGTCGACGAAGCGGGTGAGGACCGAGGCGCGATCGCTGCCGCTCTCCATGACGCGGTGCATCTGCCGGGCGGTGAGTCCGGGCTCGTCGGTGGCCGGGGTGTAGGCGTAGCTGCGTCCGCGCGGAGTGCGCTCCAGTACGCCGCGGGTGTGCAGGCGCCCCAGAGTGGTGGCCACCGTGGTGTGGGCCAGGCCGGTCGCGAGCCGTTCGGTCACCTCGCCGGGGGTCAGTGCCCGGCCGACGGTGTGCAGCAGGGCCAGGATCTCGCTCTCCAGGGCCCCGTTCGCCCGGCGTCCGCCGGTGGTACCCGACGGTTGTTCGTGCGTGCCCACGGTCCTCGCCCTTCGCTTCGTCGTCTACAGTCCACGGTAACTTCTATTCGCGAATAGAAGTTACCGTGTTCGTCCGTACCCGCTCCGGGCCCGCGCTCTGCACGTGCCGGTCGTGCGGCCTGCCCAGACAGGATGCCCGATGCCCCACTCCCAGACCGCCGCCACCCGAGCCGGTGGCGCGCGATGGCGGCTGCCCGCCGCGACGGCGCTGGTGTGCTCGGCGCTGCTCGGCGCGCTCGTGGTGGCCACCGTCTCGGCGCACGGGGCGCCTTTCGGGGCGGACCGTGCACTGCACGGCTGGGCAGTGCGGCACCGACCCTCCTGGGCGGTCGGGGCGGCGGTTGCGGTCACGGTGACCGGCAGCGGAGTGCCGGCCTACCTGCTGGCGGCGTTCGGCGGAGCCCTTGCCCGGCCCGGCGCCCGATGGCTCGGGGCACTGGCGGGCGCTCTGGCCCTGGTGTCGGTGCAGGTCCCGCGCATCGCGCTGGCGTGCCGATTGGCCCGGCCGCGCCCGCCGGCCGCCGACTGGGCGTGGACGGCGAGCGGCCATGCCCTGCCCTCGGGGCACACCACGACCTCCGCAGCCGTCGCGGCCTTGCTCACCGCCGGGGCGTACCACGCGGTGCGGGGCCGGGCCCGGCGACCGGTCCTGATGGTGCCCGTGCTGTGGGCCGTCGCCGTCGGCGCCAGCCGCGTCTACCTCGGGATGCACTGGCCCACCGACGTCCTGGCGGGTTGGCTGCTGACCGCCTCCTGGGCCGGGCTGTCGGGGATGTTCCTCGTTCTCCTGCGGTGCCGGAAGACCGCCGCCGCGCCATCCGTCGAAGGTGAGGGTCCATGAGTGTGATCAGTGTGGGACAGGCCGTGCTCCTGGGGGTCGTGGAAGGGGTGACGGAGTTCCTGCCGATTTCCTCCACCGGGCACCTCAAGATCACCGAAGGACTGATGGGCATCCCCGTCGACGACGCCTCCGTCGTCGCGTTCACGGCGGTGATCCAGGTGGGAGCGATCGCGGCGGTCCTCGTCTACTTCTTCAAGGACATCGTGCGGATCGTCTCGGCCTGGGGAAGGGGCCTGGTGAACAAGGAGGAGCGCTACCACCACGACTACAAGTTCGCCTGGTGGGTCATCTATGCCACCCTCCCGATCGTCGCCGTGGGACTCGCGGCGAAACCGTTGATCGACGGCCCGCTGGCCTCCCTGTGGGTGGTGGCCGGCTCCCTGATCGTCGGCACCGCGGTCTCCTTCGCCGTCGCCTACGCCTCGATCTCCTGGTTGCTGAAGTTCGTCGCGAAGCACTCCTTCAACGCCTTCGTCACCTACCGCATCGCCGTCGGCGTCCTCCTGCTCGGGCTGCTGGGCACCGGCACCCTGCACGCCTGACAGTCGCCACACCCCCCGCCCGAACAGGAGCCCACGACCATGACCGTCCTCGCCCTCGGCCCCCAGTGGCTCGAACCCGACCACCTGATCTCCGTCTTCGGCCTGATCGGCATCCTCGCCGTCGTCTTCGCCGAATCCGGCCTGCTCATCGGCTTCTTCCTGCCCGGCGACTCCCTGCTGTTCACCGCCGGGCTCCTCACCGCCTCCCACCGCTACCTCACCCAGCCCCTGTGGCTGGTGTGCCTGCTCGTCGTGGTCGCAGCCGCAGCGGGCGACCAGGCCGGATACCTCTTCGGCCGCAAACTCGGCCCCGCCCTCTTCCGGCGCCCGGACTCCCGCCTGTTCAAACAGCAGAACGCCGTCAAAGCAGCCGCGTTCTTCGCCGACCACGGCCCGCGTTCCCTGGTCCTGGCCCGCTTCGTGCCCGTCGTGCGCACCTTCATCCCGATCGTGGCCGGCGTCAGTGCCATGCACTACCGCACCTTCGTCAGGTTCAACCTGATCGGGGCCGCGCTGTGGGGCACCGGCGTGATCCTCCTCGGCTACTTCCTCGGGCAGGTGCCCTTCGTCACCGCCCACATCGAGCTCATCCTGATCGCCCTGGTCGCCGCCTCCGTCGTCCCCCTGGCAGTGGAGTACGTACGGACCCGCCGGAGGCCCGGACCGGCCGCCTGACCGCACCCCGACCAGGGACCACGAGTGGCTCCGGACCGCGGACGAGGACAGGACGCACGGGGCACCGACCTCGCGCAGCGCAATCTCCGCGACACCGTCCTCGTCGACCTGTCCGCGGTGGGGACGAAAGCCAGGGTGGGGATGCCGTCGACTCCGTGGAGTCGGTCGAAGGGCGAGCGGTGCCTGCGCTCCGCCGCGGACGAGTCCACTGATCCGCATGCGGAGCCGGCCCGCGCAAACAGTGCCTCGCCCCCGTAACCAGGCCTGGACGCCGTCGTTGGCCACGCGGGTGATCCACTGGCCAGCAGCTCGCCGCACCCCACTCGTGTGGGCAGATCAACTACACGGGGTGCGCCGGTGGTTCATCGGGGGAAGGCACGACAGCGCAGCCGGGAGGGCTTTCACCCGGCGCCCGTGGCTCGGAGGGTGCCGCAGGTACCCCGCCCTCGGCCCCAAGGCATCGATGCGACACAAGGAGACCTCTTGCCCGTCCACACCCTCGCCTGCCCTGACTTGGTCACCAGCAGTCTGGTAGCAAGCTACGAGGACCTTCCGGAGGACCGGTACCTCGCCGGCGAACACGTCTACCGGTACCGGGCCTTCGGCCAGACGGTCCTGTCCCCGAACCGGCCGCGCTGGAGCCTCGGGGTTCCGTTCTTCCAGAGCAAGCGCCTCAACAGCCATGCCGGGGGCGTCAGTCGGACGTTCGCCCCGCTGACCGAGGTCGCCCAGGAGTTCGCCCGGGCTCTGGCCCTGCGCGCACAGGACCACGGCATCGTCCCGCGGGGGGAGTTCGCCCTCGGCTGCCATCAGATCCGGGTCGTGGCCACGGACGGTCGCGCGGCACCGCCCACCCCGGAGGGCTTCCACCGGGACGGTTTCGCCTGGGTCCTCATCGCCTGCGTCGCGCGGCACAACACCGATGGCGCGATCACCACCGTCAGACGTCCGGACGCCGTGGCGGAACCGCTGTACGAAGGCCCGTTGGCGGTCTGCGAGGCTCTGCTGCTGGAGGATTCCCTGGTGGAGCACCACGTCAGCCCCTTGACCCCGCTTCGCCCCGGACGCGCCCACCGCGACGTCGTCGTGGTCACCCTCGCACCCGTCACCGCGCAGGAGGGCCACGGTGCGTGACCCGGGCGAATCGATCGACGTGGCGTACGTGACCTTCGACGGGTTCGACCCCGAACTCAAGACCGCCACCGGAGCGTTGGAGTCCCTCGGGCTGAGCGTGGCGGCCGTGCCCTGGGACGCCCCGAACGTCGACTGGAGCCGGTACCGGTCGGCGATCGTGCGCAGCACCTGGGACTACACGGCCCGCCATGCCGAGTTCCTGACGACCGTCCAGCGCATCGGGGACCTCAGCGTGCTGGCGAACCCGGCGCCCGTGATCGCCTGGAACAGCCGGAAGCACTACCTGCGGGACCTGGCCGAACGGGGCTGCTCGGTGGTGCCCACGGTGTGGACGACGCCCGGGGAGCGACTGACCCCCATCGAGCTGCCCCGGGACTGGACGGAGGTCGTCGTCAAGCCCGCCGTCGGGATCGGCGGCCAGCACGTCCTGCGGACCACCGATCTCGATGCCGCGTGCGTGTACGCCACCTCGGGTGCGCCCATGCTGGTGCAGCCCTATCTCAGCGGCGTGGACCGTGCGGGCGAGATCTCCCTGGTGTACCTCGGCGGCACCTTCAGCCACGCCGTCCGCAAGCACGGGTACCTGGCGCCCGAGGCGCTGCGCGACGGGATCCTGGCGCCTGAACCGGGCAGCGACTGGTCCGCCCGGCCTTGCCTCCCCGACCCCGATCACTTCGCGGTGGCCCGGCACGTCCTGAACTGCGTGCCCGGAGCCGGGAACCTGCTGCACGCCCGCATCGACATGATTCGGGACCGCTTCGGGCAACCCCGCATCGTCGAGGTGGAACTCATCGAACCGTTCCTCTACTTGGAGTACGACGACGATGCCGCAGACCGTCTGGCCCGGGCGGTGAACGGCCTCCTCACCCGATACGGCGGCTGATCCGGCGGGCGCGACAGGAGCCCCGAAGAACCGCCTCGTCCGATCACGCGGACGCCGTCGTGGATCGCCGCCCGCGGCTACCCGGGATCATGGGCACCCGTACAGTTGCCCGGGTGCGAGGAAAAGGGGGAAGAACATGGGTGGCGTACTGAAACGACGTCCGGTTCTGAGGGGACTCGCGATCGCCGCCGCGGGCCTGTCGGTGCTCTCCGTTGCCAGCTGGTTCTTGGGCGAGTCGGTCAGCACCGAATTCCCGCAGCGGCCTCTTGCGGACCTGGGAAGCACGGGGCCCTGGGTGGCTTCCTACGCACGCGCCGTTGCCGCGGGTTCCTGGGGTGCGGCGCGCGTCTGCATGGTGCTGGTCGTCCTGGTCCTGGTGTTGAACACCGCGTCGCGGCTCATGGACGTGCTCCGCCGGGTCGGCCGTCGGCGGGGCCGCCGGCGACTTGAGGCTGCCGAGGCGTGACCGTGCTGCTGGTCGCGCGCGCCCGCAGCCGGAACCGTCCTCGCACTCGGTCGACCGAGCGGTCCGAATGCTGCGGAGACCGTGGAGCCGTCGGGGACGGCGCGGAATGCCCGCCCCTTGCCGGCATGTGGTCGCCGTGGTCACAGGCCCCGGCCCGCCTGCGCGCCCCGTGGCACGAACCCGGCACCGCAACCGAGCTCGCACGGGCCCTGCTGACCTCAGCGGCACGCGGCGGGGCGACCGGCGCGACCGCACGGAGGATCCTCGTGGATGCGGAACAGGAAAACGGCGTCGTCATCAGAACGTTTGACGGGTGCCTCGTCCTCCGCTCCCGACGCCGTGGAGAAGCCGCGAATGAGCGGTCAGGCCGTGGCGCCGGCGGCTTCCTGCAGGGCCTGTCGTAGCTGGTCGACGCTGGGCGCCCCGGCCGGGCCGAGGGAGGTGCGATAGATCCGGCACGACAGGGACGGAACCGTGTCGGGTTCCGCGAAGGGGTCACGCCCGTCGATGAGGATCGTCGGGGAACCGGCGAACCCGGAACGCTCGGCCTCGTCCTGGCCGGTGATCAGCCGCGTGGTGAAGCCCAGCCCGGACAGGCCGGTGGCGGCGAGGGCCCGTCGCAGCCGCTCCTCGGCGAGCTGCTGGTGGGGGCAGTCGGGCACGACCAGGACTTCGATCTCCATGCCTCCATCATTGCGCGCCTGCACCGAGATCAGACAGTCCCGCACGCCAACCCGCCGAAAGGACGGGTTCCCCCGCTCGCCGACGAAGCAGCGGGCCGACGAGGACACGACACCTCCTGCAGTGAACGGATTCGATCGCACGGGTGCGTAGGGCCGATCGGACCCCCACCAGGGCCTCAAGACCCTGCCCGCGCCGCTCGCCGCCCGGGAAGCTGGTAGCCGGCTCCGGAAGGGGGCCGGACACCGGACATACAGGAGGTGGGCTTCATGTCCCGCACCGTCACCGTGGGGCTCGACGGATCCCGGGAGAGCCGGGCCGCCGCCGACTGGGCGGCCCGTCAGGCCGAGTTGCACGGCCTGCCGTTGAGACTGGTGCACGTGTGGGAGCCGGTGCCGGTCCCCTTGGCCCAGGCACCGCTGCTGGGCACGGAGACGCACCAGCACTGGACGGAGAAGATCCCGCGGGAGGCCGTTGCCGAACTCCGGTCCCGCCACCCCGGGGTGGAGATCCTGACCGAACAGCACAACGGTGACGCGGCCGAGGTGCTGACGCGGGCCGCAGGGGAATCGGAACTACTGGTGCTGGGCTCCCGGGGCCTGGGCGCCATCGGCGGCTTCCTGGTCGGCTCGGTCGGGCTGTCGGTCGTCGCGCACGCCGACCGACCGGTCGTCCTGGTGCGGGGGCAGGAGCGGGCGGCCGATGAGCACCAGCCGGACACCACCGGCGCTCCGTCCGCGCGGACGCCTTTCCGACCGGTGGTCCTCGGGGTGGACACCCAGGCCCCGCACGACGCACCGTTCGCGTTCGCCTTCGAGGAGGCCGCCCGTCGCAAGACCTCGGTGCGGGCCGTCAGCGCCTGGAGCATGTCTCCTTACTACGTCTACGGGTTCGCCGCAGATCCCACCCTGGACCAGGAAATCGCTGCGCAGGAGAAGGCCGCTCTGACCGGACTCCTGGAGCCCTGGCGGCAGAAGTACCCCTCCGTCGAGGTCATCGAGGAGTCCGAGTTCGCCAGCCCTTCGCTGCGGATGGTCGAGGCCGCGCACGACGCGTCCCTGGTGGTGGTGGGCCGGCGGCGGCGGACCGGGGTCGGCGCCCACGTCGGGCCGGTCGCCCACGCGGTGCTGCACCACTCCGCCGCCCCCGTCGCCGTCGTCCCGCACGACTGACCCCTCCCCCGTCGACGCCGGAGGCCCCGGCGGAGGGAGCAACGGGGCGGGGATCGTCCACGTGCTCGGGGCACCATCGACCACGATGGCCACAGCCCGTTTCGTCCCCCTCGTCCGCAACGGCGCCCGGTTCGAACGTGGCATCCTGGCCGAGGGGGAAGAGGAGGCCGTGGGATGAGTGGGCACAGGGAACGACCGCTGCTGTTCCTGGATGTCGACGGGCCCCTCCTGCCGTTCGGCGACGGCCCACAGCATGAGCCGTCAGGCGCCGCGACGGATACGGCCCTGATGCGGCTCGACCCGCGCGTCGGGCCTCGACTCGCGGCACTGCCGTGCGAGTTGGTCTGGGCCACCACCTGGGAAGGGGCGGCGAACACCGACGTCGCACCGCTGCTCGGCCTGCCGCCCCTGCCCATCGTGCACTGGCCGGAGCCCTCCGACGCGCAGGAGCACGAGGACCAGTGGTTCGGGCTCCACTGGAAGACCCGGACCCTGGTGACATGGGCGGACGGACGTCCGTTCGTCTGGGCAGACGACGAAATCACCGACGCCGATCGGGACTGGGTGTCCTCTCACCACTCCGCCCCGGCCCTCCTCCATCACATCGCGTCGTCCCGCGGCCTCGCCGACGAAGACTTCACGATCATCCACCAATGGCTGCGGGCGACGTGGGGAACTTTCGACGCTCCAGAGGAATCAACGGTTGCTCGCGGAATGCCGACGGCACCGGCGCGGAGCATCCGCAAACACCCCGGCCGGTAGACGGGCGGGAAGACAGACGCCCGTGCCGCATCGGGCAACGTTCGCCCGCTCCCCGTCCGTGGCGCCGAAGCGGTTGCGGCCAGTCGGGCGGTGATCCCTTCGAGAGTCAGCACCAGATACCGCCCCGTGCACCGGCTTGCCGTGCACGTGCGCACCGAGCCCATTCGGTGCGCCGCCCCGTGCGCCGTCCCGGGTCCCGAACGGAATCCGGGGATCGTCGGCGTCAGCGCAGTTCTTTCCCGGGGTCTATGACCCAGTGGTTGGCGCTGAGCACTCGCTCTGCGAAGGCCATCTCAAGGGGAGAGAGGAGACGGAACCCGACGGACCGACAGATCCCGTTCGAAGCAGCGTTGTTCGTTGCCGGAAAGGCATGCACCAGCCCCCAGCGGCCCTGGTCACCGGCCTGTTGCAGGAGAGTGCGGACGGCACGCTTGCCGAGGCCCTGACCTTGGAACTCCGGCAGAACCATCCAACCGATCTCGGAGATCGGCCCGTCGCCGGTGTCGCGGGACCAGACCGTCACCATCCCGGCCACCACGTCGGGCTCGGCCGCATCGGGAACGATCATTTTGAACCATGCGAGGTCGTCTGCCGCCTTCTGGGCGTCCCGGCGCACCTTGTCCGCCATCCCCTCCCGTGGGAGGGGCCCGCCCAGGTGAGCCATCATGATCGGATCGCATCGCATGCGAACATAGGCGTCGACGTCGCCCGGCAGAACGTTCCGCAACCGCACATGCTCCTCCTCAACTCCATCGGGGACGCTCCCACGGTCCGGGAAGGCCGTCACCGATGGTTTCACTTCTCCGGCCCTTGAGCGACCATCGTCGCTTCGGCCCGGCCCCTCCCCGAGAAAGCGGGGCCGTGTGCGCACGGCACTGGTTGCCGTCGAGACGGCGTGCCGGGCGGTGTGTGACGACTGTGGAGCAAAGGCAGGGCCGCGTGCGTACGGTGCAGGATTCCATCACCTTCGACGAAGAGTCGGGGCTCACCCTGATCCCACCGGTCAAGGAACAGAAGTTCGCCCTCGGCGTCTCGATCTGGGACGGTCCTGCCGAAGACGCCTTTCACGCCTTCGTCCGGCAGGAGGTCGTCTCAGGCGGCCTCGCCCGTATACGCAGGCCCCCCGGAGGCGGGGACACGGTCCTGCCCGTCACAGTCCAGCTCGTTCCGCGGCCGGACAACGACTACAACCCCAAAACCGTCAGCGTCGCCGCCCCGCCCGGACACGGCGGAACCGACCACGAGCGACACTTCGGCTACACGTACGACCGCAATCTGGTGTCGCTCGGCGGGCCCATACGGGGCCTGGCCCACGCCACGGGGCGCCCCGTCGGCTGCCACGCCCATGTGGAACCGTACGAGGTCGATCCCGAGGAGTACACGGGGCGGAAGGCCGACGTGGGACCTGTCATCACCACCTCCCGCAACCGCATGTACGGCTATCACAGGCTGCGTCTGCTGATGCCCTGGTGGGAGGACCTGCAACGGATGTCCGTCGCCTACGCCCGGGCCTCGGACCCCGGCCTGATCCTGCCCTTCACCGGACACTGGGCCCCTTGGCATCCGGGTGCCCGCCAGGAACTCGCCGCCCGGACCGCCGACCACCTGTTCCCCATCACGCTCCGGGTCGAGGACGGGCGACTGCTCGTGTACCACCAGGACCTGCAGCTGGCGTGCCCGTGGCCCTCCGGCAGGGACTTCTTCGCCCGGACCTTGGCACGCGTGCAGGAGCTGGGCGGCACGGCCACCGCTCATGCGGAGGATTACGAGGGTTCCCTCAAGGTGTGCGTCGAGGACAGCAGTCCGCTCACCTGAACACACCGCACAGCGGGGCGGGCGCGGTCACCACCGGCCGCTGTTCTCCGCCGGGCCGCCCTCTTCCCTTTCCCCGCACTTCCGAAGGGTGGGGAGGTCGCGCCGCAGGAAGTGGTCAGTCCCCGCGTCGCGCCGGCCGGCGACACACGAGCGGAACGGTGCAGCTCCCTCCATGAGCGCCCCGGACGCGCCCGGGGTGCGAACGCCTGCTGCGGACGGCCGTGTTCAGGAGGAGCGCGACGGGCAGGCCGAGGCCGGACACACTCCGCAGTCCGGGCCGCCTTCCACGAAGACGGGCAGCAGGGAAAAGCCGGTCGCGGGGGCGCCTCCCCGGTCCGGGTGGCCCCCGGGGAAGCGGAGCGCGGCCTCGGGGCGCCTGAGGCCCGGTGTCGTTTCCGGTGAGGGAGCGACCTCCAGCAGGAGAAGGGCGGAGTCGTCTTCCAACTCCCCGCGCACATGCTGGTGCAGGCTTGTGCGCAGCCGTTCGAGACCGTGGTCGAGGCCGTCGTGGGCGAGCAGTCCGATGCCGTTCTCCACGGCGTAGAAGGTTCCTCCGGCGTCACGTGCCTCGCTGAGCCCGTCCGTGTAGAAGAGGATCCGGTCGCGGCTGCCGAGGCGGGTACGCCCAAGGACCGGGGTGACGGACTCACCAAGAACCGCACCCAGGCCCAGCGGGAGGGCCGGGGCAGGGGGTTGCAGGCATTCACCGGTCCCGTCCCGGCGGATCAGCAACGGTGCCGGGTGACCGTAGTTGAGGGTGAACAGGGTCCCTTCGTCCCGGAGTTCGGAGAGAACTGCGGTGACGAACTCCTCGCCCTCCCTGCGTCGGTTCAACGCACACTCCACCCGGCGCCCGACGGTTTCCAGGTCGCCGGTCGTCGCGGCTGCCTCACGGAACGAGACCAGCACGATCGCCGCCGTCCTCACCGCTTCGAGGCCCTTGCCCTGGACGTCGCCGATGATGGCCCTCACCCCGCCCCGGATCGGCTCGACCGCGTAGAAGTCGCCTCCGATGTCCGCCGCACGGGCGGCGGACACGTACGACGCCGCAGTGTTCACCCGCCCCACACGCGGCGGCGGAGCCTGGAGGATCACGCTCTGCGCCGCTTCCGCCACGGTCTCGACATCGGACAGGCGGTGCGCGGTCCGCAGGCGCCGGCGCGCCGCCCAGGCGGAACAAAGGGTGACCAGGACGACGGTGCCGAGGGCCGCGGGGGAGTGCGCGGCGCCCCAGTCGCCGCTGATGGCACATGCGATCGCGCTGAGGACCGCGGTGGTCGCGCCGATCCGGAGCACCGTGACCACGGAGCCGTGGATGGCGGCGAGCACCGGTACCACCGCGGCCACGTGCACGAAGCAGATGTCCGGACCGATTGCGGCGTCCAGGAGGGCGAGGGCGAGGGGCGACGCTTCCAGCAGCAGGCCGCCGTGCGGCCGGGGCTTTTCACGGTGCATGAAACGCGCAGTTCTCCGCTGTCGATCGATGCTCCAGAGAAGTCATCATTCGATCATTAAGTATATATTTAGAAAAATTTAGAGCAAAAATTCGCATGCTTTTCGGAGGAATGCCCAACCGGCCTCGATGGACGAACCAACCGCGGAGTACCGGCTCGCCCTCCCCCCTCCCCCTGGGCCCCGACCCTCACAGCTCGCCCCTCCCCCTCACGAGGAGCCGGGCCCGTCGCCCTGGTGGGAGTTCCGCTTCCGCACGAGGCAGCGGGCCCGGCAGCACGCAACGGGCCCCGGGCAGTGTCCGGCGAATCGTGCTGGGGACGGAGTCGGGCACGCCCGTCCGGTGCGTCGCCGTCGGTTACCGACGGTCGCCGATGACAACGCACCGGCGCCCGCCTCCGCCGTGCTCCCGCACGCCGCGTGCGGGGGGCCGCAGGTCAGTCGGTGAACGCCGGGATGGCGAAGCGTTCGACGAGTTCGGCGCCCTTCCGCTTGGCGTCGGTGGCGTTGACCGAGTACACCAGGGTCCGCGACAGGTCCCGGGTAGCCGCGACCACCGTGTGGTATCCGGGGCGCGCGCCCGTCTTGCCCCAGATCTCCGTGCCGTTCACCTCGTACCGCGTCAGCCCCATGCCCATCGCCGCGCCCGGCAGATCCGGGACGGTGAGCATCTGGTCCAGGTACCGCTCGGGGACGACCCGACCACCGAACAGCGCCACCACCAACCGCTCCAGGTCGGCGGTGGTCGAGATCAGGTCTCCGGCCGCCCACCGGTCCGACATGTTCCACTCCGTGACGTCGATGAGCCGGCCCTCGACCTCCTCGTAGCCGCGGTTGTGCGGACCGTGGATGCGCGGGTCCGCGCCCTCGGGGAAGGAGGTGTGGCGCATGCCGAGCGGCTTGAAGATCCGGGCCTCCGCCTGGTGGGCGTAGCTGTCGCCGGTGACCTTCTCGACGAGCATGCCGAGCACCGTGTAGTGGATGTTGGAGTAGTGCTGTTCCGCCCCCGGGTCGTGTGCCGGGCCCTTCGCGACTGCTGAGGCGACGACCGTCTCCGGGGTCAGGGTCGTGTAGCGGTACCTGAGTGAGTCCTCGACCGTATTGCCGAAGGAGATGCCCGGCTGCAAGCCGCTCGTGAAGGTGAGCAGCTGGCGGACGGTGACGGGCTCGAAGTCATCGGTCAGCAGACCGGGAAGATAGGACTGCACGGTGCCGTCCAGGTCGATGCGCCCCTCCGCGGCGAGCTGGACCACCAGCGACGCGGTGACGACCTTGGTGACGGAGCCCGCGCGGAACCGGGCGTTGGTCAGGGCGGGGGCACCGGTCCGGACGTCCCGCACGCCGGCGGTGCCGCACCAGGTGGCGTCACCGCCGACGCGGATGAGCGCGGCGGTGGCCTCGCGGTCCGGGAGTCCGGCGATCGCGGCCTCCAGCGCGGGCACGTTCAGCCCGTCCGCCCGGGCACCCGGGGCGGACGCAGGGGTCCGTAAAACGGGGTCGGGGCCTGCGGCGAGTGCGGGAGCGGCCAGGGGGCCGGCCGTCAGGCCGAGTGTGAGCGCGATGGCGACGGCCAGGCCGGTGCGAGTGCGGGTGCGGGGGCTCATTCGGGGCTCCTCGGGTCTCGGGGTGCGTTGCCGGTATCCATCCTGGTGATCTTGGCGATCGGGCGGATCCTCAGCGAGGAGGGGGTCTCCCCTGATCCCCTGACCGGGAGAGCGGCGCACGGGCTGCGGGTTACCGTCCGGGGCGCCCCCTAGGGTCCGTCCGGCGCGTCCTTGAGTGACCTGGCCTTCGTGACCGTGCAGTTGGGAACGGGGCGCAGTGGTCTCGGGACGCAACTCGACGGGCGGGCCCGGGTCGTCCGTCACCGCGTCCCGTCGGTGCCGCTCGTCGTCGGAGTCGGCCCCGGCCGGCCCACCGCTGTCGGTGGTGGGGGTTCCGGCGGATACTTGAAGTCGTGGGGCCGTTCCCCGGGAGGTCGGCACAGATGGAGTGGTGGATCTGGCTCGTGATCGCCGTGGCGGTCGTCGCGCTGTGCGCGGCATCCGTGCTCGGGGTCCAGGCGCGGCGGCGCAGTGGCGGGGTCATCGCCGGAAAGCGTCCCCCTCGTGGCGGAGGCAGGGCCAAGCCATGACCGGGTACGTACGGGCGAGCGAGATCACGAAGTTGCCGGTGGTGACCCTCACGGGTGAGGACATCGCCCAGATCAAGGACATCGTCTTCGACGCCGCCCGCGGCAGTGTCCGCTGTTTCACCCTGAGTGGGCGCGGATTGCTCTCCGGACCGCTCAAGCGGGACCTGTCGTGGAACAAGGTGCATGCCCTGGGCCCGGACGGGGTGATGGTCCGTGACGAGAACGCGCTCGACGATGACGACCAGACCTCCCAGAGCCTCACGTCCTCCGGCGGCGGCAACGTCCTCGGCGCCCGGGCGATGACCGAAGGCGGCACTGACCTCGGCAAGATCGTCGACGTCATCCTCGAAACCGGTCGCAGACCCGCGGTGGTCGGCTACGAGGTCGAATCCGCCGAGCACGGCCACCAGCGGGTCCTGCTTCCCGTGCTCAAGCCCGTCGCCGTCTCCGGCGAGATGGTCCTCGTCCCCGACGCCACCGGCGAGTTCACCGCAGGGGACCTGGCCGGATTCCCCGAAGCTGCCCACGGGCTGCGCACCCGCCTGGAACAGGAGAAGTGACGATGCCGCTGTTCAGCCGGGTCAAGGGCCACGGTGTCGTCGGCTTGGACACTGCAGAGACGCTCGCCACCGTCACCGGGCTGACCGTCGCCCCCTCGCCCGCCCGCATCACTGCCCTCCGCGTGAAGACCAAGGGCCCCGGCACCCTCGTGACCTGGAACCACGTCCATGCGTGCGGACCCGACGCCGTCACGATCCGCTCCGCCGAGGACATCCAGCCGGAGGACGACGCTTCGATCCCGGCGGACAAGCTCTACGACCCGCTCGGCAGGCGCGTCCTGACCGAAGCGGGACAGGACCTCGGCCCCGCCGACGACATCGAGTTCGACGCGACCACCGGGCACATCCAACGCCTCGTCCTCGTGGACCAGGACGTCGACGGCGAACGCCTCCTCGGCACCGGTAGCTACGCCGTCATCGTCGCCGCCCCCTGAGCCCCCCAGCCCGCCGGGGCGCCGGTCGTCGTCCGGGCGGTGGAACGCGAAACCGTCAGCGTGGCCCCGGAAGTCGTGCCGGAGCCCGGCTTTCGACAGCGGCACCGGCCCCACGAGGTTGCTGCCGGGGTACTCGATGACGAAAGTCGCCGGGCGTCTAAGGTGGCTTTCCATGCCGAGGACCACGCCCCCACGCCCGCTCGATGTCGAGGTGCTCTTCCCGGAACTGGCCGCCTACCGGGGTACGACGACGCGGCTCCACCCGCGGCCGGGCAGCCCGCAGGCGTCGGCCAGCTCGGTGGGCGGCCCGATGCTGTGGCCGGTGGACGAGCCGTGGCCGGTATGCGGTGAGGCCCACGACCGCGGGCAGGGCCGACGCCCGGCCGACATCCATCGTTACCGGCGGATCCTGGCTGCCGCATGGACCCGGGAGCAGGACCCGGGCCCCACGGAGGAGGAGCAGGAACTCCTGGCCGAGCTGTACCGGGAGCACCGGCTTCCCGAGGTGTCGGAGACGGATCCGCTGCCGATGATCGGCCTGGCACAGCTGTACCGGCGGGACGTCCCGGACCTACCGGCAGGGCCGGACGGCCGCGACCTGCTCCAGGTGTTCTGGTGCCCCTTCGGCGTGCACGGCCCGGGCCGGTACGGCCTGAAGCTACACCTGCGCTGGCGGCGGTCGTGGGGCGTCGGGGAAGTGCTGGCCGCGGCCCCCCAGCCGCGGGTCGTCGGATCCGACGGGTTCGTGCCCGAGCCGTGCGTGCTGCACCCGGAACAGGTGGTCAGCTACCCGTTCGCCGGCCTTCTGCCCGAGGAGCTGTGCGCCCGGCTCGACGCCTGGGAGGAAGCCCGGGAAGAGCAGGCCGCTCAGTCGGCCGACGAGAGTGCGGCGGATCCGGTCGGCTACCAGTACGACCTGTCCATCCCGCCCGGCTGGCGCGTCGGCGGCTACGCCTCCTGGCACAAGACCGACCCGTACCCCATGGACTGTCAGACCTGCGGGGCACCGATGCGCCTGCTGCTGACCATCGACAGCTCGGAGTGGGACGGTGGCAGCGGCAGCTGGAAACCGTTCGAAGACCGAGGTCGGTCCACCCATCGGTACGCCACCCCCACCAAGGTCAGCGTGGGCCGATACGGCGAACTCAACCTCTTCGCCTGCCCCACTGATCCCGACCACCCGCACCGCTGGAGCATCCAATAGCTCGCCGGTACCGGATTCCGACTGATGCGGCGCTCCGCTCGTCGGCAGGCGCGGGGCCGTCGCTAGCGGGCGACCCGTTCTTGCCGGCACCGCGGCCGCTCAGCCGGAAGAGGAGAAGCGACAGCGGCCGTTGACCCGCTTCACGTCAGGCTGACCTCTGAGGCGGCGTGGCCGCTGCCACTCGCACTACCCGGGACATGTGCCGGGAGCCGCCGTACGGCCGGAACGCAGAGAAGTGCGAGAGCGACCGGGACCGCGATGACCGTCATTCCGTACAGGGTGGTCTGCACGCCGATGGATTCGGACACCGGACCGGCGAGTGCCAGGCCGACCGGCATCAGCCCGGCCGACAGCAGGTGGTCGTAGGAGCTCACGCGGGACAAGGCGTGCTCCGGCACGTGCGTCTGCAGCGCCGTCTCCCACAGGACGAAGAAGAGGGAGACGGCAACGCCGGTGACGCCTTCGAGCACCGCGGTCAAGGCGAGCGAAGCACCGGACCCGATGATGACCGCCTGGCAGGAGGCCACGGCGAGGGCCGCAGCCGCCAGGGCCATGGGGCGCGGAATCTTGAGCCGGTAGGCGGACAGATCGCCGACGACGGCCCCGATGCCGAAGGCCGCGACCACCACCGACCAACCAGCCGCACCACCCCACTCGTGCTCGGCGAGGACCGGTCCCAGTACGTAGACCGACGGCAGCACGACGACGTGGTAGACCGCCATGCCGGCCATGCCGGCCAACACCCACGTCCGGCTGCGCACATGAACCCAGCCGACGCGCAGTTCTTCGAGGAAGGTCCCCGCAGCGGTGACCTCCCTCTCCTCGGATGCCGCTCGTCGGGGCTTCAGTCGGGCCAAGAACGCGGCACTGACGGCGAAGGTCAGGGCGTCCAGGGCCAGGGCGCCGCCGGGGCCGGCCAATGCGACCAGTCCACCGGCCAGGGCCGGACCGAGCACCAGACCGGACGACTGGACGAAGCCGCGCAGGGCGTTCGCCTCCCGCAGCCGTTCGGCCCCGACCACCAGCGGCATCAGCCCGGTGGAAGCGGGCATGAAGAACGCGTCCGCCGTTCCGAACACGACCATCAACAGGACCAGGTGCAGAACCTCGGCGACACCGGTCAGCAGCAGCACGGCGATGAACCCCTGCACGACGAACCGCACCAGGTCGGAGACCAGCATGATGCGGTGCCGTCGGAACCGGTCCGCCCACACCCCACCCACCAAGGTGAACAGCAGCATGGGCACCAGCCCCGCAGCCGCCACCAAGCCGACGTCGGAGGCGGACCCGCCCGTCGCGAGCACGGCGAAGGGCACGGCCACAAAGGCCACGCGGTCCCCCAGCACCGACAGGGACTGCCCGATGAACAGGCGGGCGAACTGCGGTTCGTCACGTAGCACGCCGGGGATCAGGGATTTCATACGGTGACCGTTCAGCGACGGGAGGACAGGTGACGCAGCGCCCGATGGTAAGAAGAAGCGTCCTCGTCGGTCACCTTAATTTCCCCGGCCAGTACCGGAGGCGGGATGCCCTCCCCACCCGGCACTGCGGCGCCCGGTGATCCGTGCCGGCGGTTCGGAACCCCGCACGCACCGGACCGGCGGACGTGGAGGTCGTCGAAGTCGACGGGCCCGCGCGTCAGCGGGTTGGAGCGGGCCGGGCGGCAGGTTTTCGAGCACGTGGGACTGCATTGCGCCAGCCCGTACCGGCGCCGACCGGCTACACCAAGCCCAACCCCGAAACCACGCCCGAAGTGTTGGTCGGCACCACCAGCCTGCCCTCCCCGCTGGTCGTCGACCCCGCCCGGGGACAGGCCCGCACGGCACAGGAGAGCCCGTACTACCTGCTCAAGCGGTACGGCTTCTACAAAATCGTCTACTTCTACGGCCACAACGGCCAGGTACACAAAGCGGAGTCCCAGAAGGCCACGGAGTGGCAGACCACCACCGACCAGGACACGGTCGACGGCGTCTACCCACCCGCCACCGGCTGACACGCGCGCCTGAGTGACCGATCCGCCCCCGGAAGGGAGACGAGCCGCGCGGATCCACGCCGTGCAACGCCTACGGCCGGGAGCCGCGGCCGGACGCGATGACGATTCCGGGCACTCCCCCGTCCCGCCTCCCTCCACCCGTCCGGGAACAGGGCCGGGGGCTCCGCCCCGCGGCGCGGGCGTGCCGGTGCGCCCCACCGCGCATGTCGGAACGCCGCCCGGGGATCACCAGCGATACCAGCGGGAGCCCGAGCCGCGCGCCAGAAAGCCGATGATCCACAGCATCAACAGGGCGAGAGCGATCCACCAGAGCAGCTTCACGGCGAAGCCGGCGCCGAAGAGCACCAGAACCAGCAGGAGCACAAGCAGAAGTGCCGCCATGACGAGCCTCCTTGTCAACAGGGCGGGCCCACGACGTGGAGCATCGGGCCGGATCGCGTCCCGCAGAGTGGTGTAACGGCGAGCATCACTACTGCCCCCTCGGCACCAACGCGGTGGTCACAGGTGGCACGCTGCCGAAGTGGAACGTGATCCTCTACACCACGTGGCGGGACACGACCTCGGGCCGAGGAACGCTCGGCCGACCGGCCTTCCACGCAACTGCCCCGCAGCAAGAGCCGCATGCATCGGCTCCCATGGGTGGGGGGTGCGGCCAGGCAGGAGCCGGGAACCCGCAACGAGCGGCTCACCGCCATCGGGGCGGCTCGCGAGCCTCTCGAAGGGGCGCACCGCACGGCGGCACCGACGCAGGAAGCGCGTCCGCTGGTGTCTGGAGACGGCGGGGCGGAAAAGCACGGACCGCCCCTCGACCGTTCGGGAGCGCGGTCACGCACGAGGGGCCCTTCAACCGGGCATCGGGACAGCGGGCCCCCGAGCACCGCCCGGTCATCGCTGTCCTCGGTCAACGCGCCTCCCGCCGACCCGATGGCGTGTGCGATACCCCGACCGCACCGGATGCCACATCCGCAGGTCATCGCCTTGGAACCAGGTCAGGGCGCGCCGTGGACGTCTGCACGCCGGCCGGAGGAGCGGTTCAAGGGCTGATTCACTCGACGGCCCGGCGTCAGGCGCGGGACGGCGGAGCACCGGGTCTTGTACGGGTGCGTCCGGTCTGACCGCGGAGCAACCGGAAGGAGGGGGAAGGAGATCGACGGGCCGAGGTCCTCCGCGCTGACGAATCGTCATTTCGCCCGTGTTGGTCGCCTTTGCGTCGACTGAACGCTGAGATGCTGCCAGCCGACGGTGGGTGCGGCGGTCCACCCGCGGGGAAGGTGATGGCGTGCGGGACGCGAGTTGGCAACCGGTCGCGCTCTTGTCCGCGGTCGCCCTGGCGGGCGTGTTGCTCCTGCGCGTGCTGGGGGCCGCGGCCCGCTCGGTGCGGGAGCCGCTGCGCGCCGGCGCGTTCAGCGGGGGCCTGGAGCCGGCGCAGCACGCGGTCTCGCGCTTCCACGTGCGCTGGTACCCGGTCACGATGATCTTCCTTGCGTTCGACATGGAGATGCTCTTCATGTACCCGTGGACGAAGGTCGTTCCCGAGATGGGTGCCCCGGCGGTCATCGAGATGTTCCTCTTCCTCGCCGTCCTGCTCGCCGGTGTGGGCTATGCCTGGCGGGAAGGGGCGTTCCGGTGGACCTGAGGACGCGCATCCGCAGGACGGCCCTGGCCCGGCCGACCGTCCTGCTCGTCCCCTCGCCGGGCGGGACGCGGGTGCGCCTGGCGGTCGAGCGGGAGCTCGCCCGGAGGGGCTGGCCGCAGAGCACCGGTCCGGCCGATGCCGACCTGCTGGTCTTCGCGGGAGATCCGCTCCCGCTCGGTCGGGACGACTGGGCCGAGCGCGTGTGGAGGAGCGTTCCCGCACCGAAGGCACGGGTGACCGTCGGCTCCGCCGGGGAAACGGCACGTCTGCTGGACCGGGGGCACGCGATGCTGCTGGAGCCGCCCGCGCGGCACGCCGGCCACACGGGTGCCGATGGGCAGGGACGCCCCGGGGAGCACGGGCACGAGGGGCGGGACGACGGGCGGTTCCGGGGCGCGAAGGGCGGAGCGGGCGGAGCCCAGGACCACGACCGGGGGCACGGGAACGGTCCCCGGGAGGAGGGCCACGGCTCGCACACCGGGCACGAGGGCCACTCGAGCTCCGTCGCCGGGCTCCCGATGGCCGAACGGGCCGATGATCGGGACGGCTTGCGGCTGGACCGGCTGCACGTGCCGCTCGGACCCGCCCTGCCGGACTGGCCGGCGGGGCTGGTGCTGCGCGTGGCCCTCCAAGGCGACCTCGTGCAGCGCGCCTCCGTCGAGACGGTGCACGTGCCGCCTTCCGCCCCGCGCCGGGCCTTCTGGAACGAGCCGTGGCTGAGGGCCCTGGAGGGCGAGCAGGTGACGACGGGCGAGGCGGCCCGGCGCCGGTGCGCGGCCCATCTCGACAGCCTCGGCAGACTCCTCGGCGTCGCCGGTTGGGACGATGCGGCGGCCCGGGCACGCGGCGCCCGGGACCAGGTCCTCGGCGGCGCCCCACAGGACGTGCTCGCCCCGCGCATCGTCCCGTTGGTCCGGCGACTGCGCCGGTCGTGGACGCTGCGCTGGCTGACCGCGGGCGTGGGCGCCGGGAACCGGGGGCCGGTCGACGGAGACGTGCACGGCAGGCTGCTCGGCTGGTTGGACGCGATCGAGCGCGCCCTCGGCGAGATCGCCGTGCGCGCGCCCCTCCTGGACGGTCCGCCGACCGGCCCCCGAGGACGTGTGGACGCCGGGACTCCGGCTTCGCAGGTGCTCCTCGACGCACTACCGGGCCTCCTGGAGGGGGCGGAGTTCGCGTGTGCCCGGCTGATCGTGGCGAGCCTCGACCCCGACCTGGACGAACTGCCCCCCGAGCACCCGCCGGGAGGGCACGGCCGTGGCTGAGACCGCTCCGCTGTGGGTGACCGTCGTCCTGCCGGTGGCGTGGGTCCTCGTCGCCCGGGCGGTGGCCGCGGTCGACGCACGGTCCACGGGGGCAGGGAGCGGCGTGCTGCGACTGCTGGTGCAACAACGGCGGGTCACGCCCGCAGCAGACACCGCTCTCGCCCGGGTGGGCACGGGCCTGCTTCCATGGGCCGCCCTCCTCGCCGCCGCGGTCCTGCCCCTCGGCTTCCGCTCGCTCTCCGACCTGCCCGAGGGGATCGTCTGGTTCAACGCGATGGAGGCACTGGCGTGGGCTGCCGTCTGGATGACGGGGTGGGGTCCGAACTCTGCGCTGTCGCTGATCGGCGGCTACCGCTTCCTCGCCCAGGGGCTCGCGTACGAGCTGCCGCACATGCTGGCGATCACGACGGCGGCCCTCGGTGCCGAGTCCCTGCGGGTGGGCGCGGTGGTGGAGGCGCAGTCCGGGCTGTGGTTCGCCGTGTGGATGCCGCTGGCGTTCGGGATCTATCTGCTGAGCGCCCTGGCGATGGCCTTCTGGGGGCCGTTCGACCAGCCGGCCGGGGCCGATGTGGCGGGCGGTGCGGCGGTGGAGTTGTCCGGCGTGGACCGACTGCTGTTCCTGGGCGGGCGGTGGCTCTTGCTGGTGGTGGCCGCCGCGTTCTCCGTACCGCTGTTCCTCGGCGGCGGCCACGGACCGCTGCTGCCGGGCTGGTTGTGGACGGTGGTCAAGACGGCCGCGGTGCTGGGGTTCCTTTTGTGGGTGCGGCGCCGGGTACCGACCTTGAGGACGGAGCGTTACGTGGAGCTGACCTGGGTGGTCCTGACGCCGCTGGCGGTGGCGCAGGCCCTGGTGGTGGCCGTGGTGGTGCTGGGCAGGTGAGCACGGCGGCGTTCTGGGTGATGGCCACGGTGGCGGTGGCGGGCGGGATCATGGTGTTCCGTTTCGACTCGATGGCACGGGCGACCTTCTCCCTGCTCACGGCCCTGCTGTGCGTGGGCGGGCAGTTGGTGGTGCTCGGTCTGGACTACCTCGGCATCGTCACCGTCCTGATGATGACGATCGAGATGGCCGTCATGGCCGTCTTCATGATCATGTTCATGATGAATCCGGCAGGCCTGATGCCGATGACGATGGTGCACAACCGGCGGGGCGCCGCAGTCCTCTGCGCCCTGACCTTCGCCCTGATGGTCACCGGGATCCTGCTCGCCCCGTGGCCCCGACGGCAAGGAGACGCCCCGGCCGATCCGACCCGAGACCTCGGGACCTCCCTGATGGGGCCGCAGATGCTCACCATGATGACCCTCGGCACGGCCCTGTTCGCCACCATCGTGGCCACGGTCGTCCTCGCGACTCCGCGCGGCCGGTACGACCGCTACGGTGACGACCTGCGGGCCGCCTCCCCCGAGGACCCGGTGCGCGGCGGGGTGGGCCGGTGAACCTGGAAACCTTCCTGGTCCTCGCCTCGGCCCTGTTCTGCATCGGGCTTTTCGGTGCGCTGACCCAGCAGTCCGTCGTGATGCTGATGATGGGGCTGGAACTGATGCTGGGCGGGGTCATGCTCGCCGCCGGCGCGGCCTGGCACTTCATCGCTCCCGCAGAGGCCGCCGGACAGGTGCTGATCGTGGTCGCCGTCACCGCCATGGCCCTGGAGATGGCGATCGGGTTCGCGGTCGTCACGGCCCTGTTCCGGTCCCGCGAGGTGGACATGACGGACGGTGCGGCGGAGTTGAGGGAATGAGCCCCTTGCTGTGGCTGCTGGTCCTGCTGCCACCGCTGGCCGGGACCGCGCTGCTCGTCACCGGGCGGGCGGCCGACCGGTGGGCCGCGGGCACGGCACTCGCGGTCGCCGCCGTGACGCTGGGCCTCGCCGTCACGGCCGCCGTCCGACACCCCGCGGCCCGGGCCCCCTTCCTCCAGGGACTGCCCCTCGGCCTGGCGGTGGACGGACTTTCCGGAGTGCTCGTCATCACCGTCGCCGCCGTCGCGCTCGTCGTCCTGCTGTTCAGTGCGGCGGAGTTCGGCGCTGCGGAGGCACGGGCGCGGTTCTTCGGCCTCATGCTGCTCTTCGCCGGGAGCATGCTGGTCACCGTCACCGCCACCACCCTCCCGACCCTCCTCCTGAGCTGGGAGGTCATGGGCGCCACCTCGTGGGCGCTCATCGGCTACTGGTGGCGCGAGCCCGCCCGTACGGCGGCGGCCGAGACCGCTTTCCTCACCACCCGCACGGCCGACCTGGGGCTCTACCTCGCGGCGGGGGCCGCCCTGGCGGCCGGCCCCGGTGCACTCGACCTCGACGGGCTCGTCCGGGCCGAGGACCCCTGGGCGTCCTTCGTGACGGCAGGGCTGCTGGTCTCGGCCTTCGGCAAGTCCGCACAGCTCCCGTTCAGCTTCTGGCTGTCCCGGGCGATGCAGGGACCGAGCCCGGTCTCCGCACTGCTGCACTCGGCGACGATGGTGGTGGCTGGCGCCTATCTGCTGCTGCGGACCGGGCCGCTGCTCGCCGCCTCCGGCTGGGGCGCGACCGCGGCGGCGTGGACGGGCGCGGTGACCGCCGTTGCCCTCGGGCTCGTCGCCATCGCGCAAACCGATCTCAAACAGCTGCTGGCCGCATCCACCTGTGCGCAGATCGGCTTCATGGTGATGGCGGCCGGAGTCGGGGCGACCACCGGCGGGACCCTCCAACTGGCGGCCCACGCAGCGGCCAAGAGCCTGCTCTTCCTGGTGGCCGGTGCCTGGCTGACCGCCTGGGGCACCCGGCAACTGTCCGAGCTCCGGGGAGCCGCCCGGTCCCACCGCACCGTCGGCGCCCTCTGCACGGTGGGCGCCCTGTCACTGGCCGGCCTGCCCCCGCTCTCCCTGTGGGCGGCGAAGGACGTCCTGCTGGCCGGCGCCCTCGACGACAGTCCGTGGCTGTACGCGACCGGCCTGGCGGCGGCCGTGCTCTCCGCCGCCTACAGCGCCAGGATCCTCCGCTTCGTCTGGAGCCCGCCGGTGCGACGCACCGGGGACGGTCCGCGGGTCCCCGGCGGTGCCGTCGCCCCGCTCGCGCTGCCGGCCCTCGGCTGCCTCGCGCTGACCCCCCTGGCGTTCCCCCCGCTGCGGGACGCGCTGAGCGAGTACCTCGGCGCGGGCGACCAAGCGGAGGCGAGGGCGGCGGAGTTCGTCCTGTCCGGAGCGCTCGCCCTGGTCGCCGCGGGCGCCGCCTGGGCCTGGGGCGCCCGCCCGGCTCCGATGCCCCGGGGGCTGGCGGCGTGGGCCGGGGACTGGCTCTCCCTGGAGCGTGCCGCCCGGCGGCTGTTCGTGGCACCCGCCCTTCGCGCCGCCGACGCCGCCGCGGTCCTCGACCACGTGGTGCTCGACCGCACAGTGGGCGCCACGGCCCGCGGCGCCCTCGCGTGCGCCCGATGGACGGCCCGCCGCGTCGAAGGAGCGATCGAATCCGCCGTCGAGGGCATCGCCACCACCGCCGGGCGGCTGGGCCGTTGGGCCCGCCTCCCACAGACCGGTCAGTTGCACCAGTACCTCGCCCAGGCCGTCGCCGCCTTCGTCCTCCTCGCCGTCGTCCTCGTCCTCGTGAGGTGACCCGCTTGCTCACCGCCCTCGTCTTCACCCCGTCCGCGATCGCCCTGTTGCTCCTCGCCGCCCCGCCCGCCGTACCCGAGCGGGTGCTGCGGGCCGTCTGGGTCACGACGACGGCCGGCGAACTCGGTCTGGTCATCGCCCTGTGGGCCGGATACGAGTCGACCGGCGGAACGCAGTACGAGCTGCGGGCCCGATGGATTCCCAGCGCGGGCGTGGGCTACCACATCGGCGTCGACGGCCTGTCGCTGCCGCTGCTCGCCCTCACCTGCTTCCTGTTCCTCGCCTGCTCGGTGTACTCGCTCCGCGAGAACCGGCGCCCTCGTCTGTTCGCCGCCCTCTTCCTCTTCCTCCAGACCACCTGTCTCGGCCTGTTCGCCTCGCTCGACCTCATCCTGTTCTTCGTCTTCTTCGACCTGTCGATCGTGGCGATGTTCTTCGTGATCGCGGGCTGGGGGCACAGCGGCGCACGACGGGCGGCGCTGATGTTCTTCCTCTACACCTTCGTCGGTTCGCTGGTGCTGCTGCTCGGGTTCATCGGCCTGTACCTGGCGGCTGCTCCGCACACCTTCGACATGGTCGACCTGATCCGGCAGGACCCGCTCGCCGGTCGCTCCGCGTACGCCGCGCTCGTCCTGCTCGCCATCGGGGTCGGCCTCGCGGTGAAGACGCCCACGTTCCCCTTCCACACCTGGCTGCCACCGGCCCACACCGAAGCGCCCGCGGCAGGCTCCGCGATCCTCGCCGGGGTCCTCCTGAAGATGGGAACGTACGGGTTCCTGCGCATCGCCATGCCGATGCTGCCGGACGCCTGGCGTCGCTACGCGGTCGTCATCGTCGTGATCGGAGTGCTGTCCGTCCTGCACGGCGCCCTGGTGGCCCTCGCCCAGACCCACTTCAAGCGGATGGTGGCCTACACCTCGGTGAACCACATGGGGTACATCGTCCTCGCGGTCGGTGCCGCCGCTGCCGTCGCCGACACCTCCGTCCAAGCACGCTCGCTCGCGGTCACCGGCTCGGTCACCCAGATGGTCAGCCACGGCCTGATCACCGGTGCCCTGTTCCTCCTCGCGGGCGCCCTGCACGAGCGGGGCCGGACCTACGAGATGACCGCCTACGGCGGGGTCGCCGCCCTCGCCCCCGTCTTCGCCGCACTGACCGGCGTGGCCGCCTTCGCCTCGCTCGGCCTCCCCGGCTTCTCCGGCTTCGTCGCGGAGTTCCAGATCTTCACCGGCTCCCTCGGGCCACGCCCCCTGGCCACCTCGCTCGCCGTGCTCGGCATCCTGCTCACCGCCGCCCTCTTCCTCCGCGCGCTGCGGCAGGTCCTGATGGGCCCGCTGCGCCTCCCCGAGGCGCCCGGCACCCCCCTCGCCTTCCCCGACCTCCGCGGACACGAGACCGTCGCCGTCGTGCCGCTGCTCGCCGCGGCCGTCGTCATCGGCGTCGCGCCCCGTTTCCTCCTCGACGTCATCGAGCCCGCTTCCCGTACGGTGCTGGAGCAGCTCACCCGATGAACCCCGTGAGCACGATGAACGAGAACCCCCTCGACATCCTCCCCGAGGTGCTGCTCACGTCCTCGGCGGTGCTCGGGCTGCTCCTCGGGTCGTGGCTGCCGCGCCGCCGCCAGTGGCTGGTGGGCCTGCTCGCGGCCGTCGCCGCCGGCGCGGGCATCGTGGTCTCGGCCCTCGCCGCGGTCCGCCCCGATCTGACCGCGTTCGGCGGCGCGTTCACCGTCGATCCGGTCAGCAATACGTCCCGGATCGTCGTCCTGGGCGCGCTCCTCCTCGTCCTCGCCCTCCTCGCCTCGCCCTTCCGGGCACACCCCCGCGAGAGCGAAACCCATGTGCTCCTCCAACTGTCGGCGCTCGGGGCCCTCATGATGGCCGGCACCCAGGACCTCCTGCTCCTCGCAGCCGGCTACCTGCTGGCAAGCATCCCCGCATACACCCTGGCGGGCTTTTGCAAGGACGGACCCGGCACGGAGGCCGCGCTCAAGTACTACGTGACCGGCGCACTGCTCGGCGTGCTCATGCTGGCCGGCATCACCGTCCTGTACGCCGCGGGGCGCGGCACCGGCTATCCGACGCTGGGGTCCTCGCTGTCCCGTGCACCGGACGGGCTGGTCAGCGCAGGGGCCGTCGGACTGCTCGCGGGCGTGCTGTTCAAGGCGGGGGCCGTTCCCGCCCACTTCTGGGTACCGGACGCCGTGCAAGGCAGCAGCCGCCCGGTGGCGGCCTTCCTGACCACGATCCCCAAGGTCGGCGCCCTGGCCGCCCTGTTGCGCCTCGGCGAGGGCGTGCTCGCCCACAGCGGAATGCCGTGGGCCGTCGGGATGTCCGCGGTGGCGGCGGCCTCGATGACGCTGGGCAATCTGGCGGCCTTCTTCCAGGACGACGTGAAGCGGCTCCTGGCGTACTCGACCATCAGTCAGGTCGGTTACCTCCTCATGCCGGTCGCCGTCGCGGGACGCTCCGATCTCGCCGCACCCGCGCTCCTGTTCTACGTGGCCGCGTACGCCGTCACGAACCTCGGGGCCTTCGCCGTGGTCTGCGCCCTCCCCCGAGCGACCCGGCTCACCGACTACCGCGGTCTCGCGCACCGCCGTCCACTGCTCGCCGCGAGTCTCGTCGTCTGTCTCCTCGGCCTGGTGGGCACCCCTCCGACCGCCGTCTTCGTCGGCAAACTGGAGGCGTTCACCGCTGCTCTTGACGGTGGCTACACCTGGTTGGCGGTCCTGGCCGCAGCGAACACCGTGGCCTCGCTCTTCTACTACCTGCGCTGGATCGTGCCGGCGGTGTCCCGGGGCGACGGTGCGGCCCTCGCCACGGGCGACCGGTCCGCACGCGGTGTCGCCTACGCGGCGGCCTCGTTCTCCCTGGGACTCGGCCTCGCCGCGGGACCGGTGCTTTCCGCTTTGGGGGCATGAGCGAAACCGCCTTCCCGTCCACGAGCCGGGCTGCGGCGATCCCGCCCACCACCAGGGCCGTGCTCATCGTCGAGCCTTTCCGACCCGTTGACGAGCCGGTCGGGTTGAGGGATTTCAGCAGTGCTGGATGACGAAGCTCCTGGCCGTTCAAGGACGAAGCCCGCACCAGCCCGTCACAGGTCCCGGAGCACGGGTGTCCTGAGCAGGCCCTCCAACCCGGCCCACTCGAAGAGACAGACGGTCAGCACGGCGTGATCCGTGGGGTCCGACAGCTCCCACTCACCGCTGAACGAACGGAATCCGACCTCCTCCCCCCGCTCGACGAGACGGAGGCCGAACGCGCGCGGCACGATCCGGACATCGATCGTGGGGCCCTCGTACGTGACCGATCGGCGGGAGCGCCGTAGCGCGGACCTGCCGGTCAAACGGAACGGATCCCCGTCCACCTCACCCTCGAAGCCCTTCCGGATCCGCCACCGCAACAGCAAGGGGGTCGCCACGAGCCGGTGGACCCTGAGCGCGGCTCCTCCGTCCCGCAGGGACACCGTCCAGCTCTCGACCGCATCGGCGTGGTCCTCCGGACGGATCCGTGGGCCGCGCTCCCTGATCAGGGTCACCTCGCCGCGGGGAGTCACACACCTCTCGTAGACCTCGGGAGCGACCGCCGGTTTCCCCCACTTCGCAAACGGAGTTTCACAACCCACATGAAAGTTGCCCACATGCGCCGCCTCTGGTCACTTCTTGATCCGGACCACTCCAGTATCGCGGGCGACACCACAGAACACCGCACGTGCGTACGAGTGCGCGCGGGAATCCGAACGGTCACGACGCCTTGCGGTCCGCTGCCCCGCATCGAGGGCGCGGGGCCGGTGGCGACGTTCGCCCGCCATGACCGGGAACCGCGGGACGGTCGCTTGTTACCCTCTCGCACCATGCGAGCGCTCTTCCCAGGATCCTTCGACCCGGTCACCCAAGGGCACCAGGACGTACTCCGGCGTGCTGCCCTCCTGTTCGACGAGGTGGTCGTGTGCGTGATGTTCAACGCGAACAAGACCGGTCGTTTCCCCGTCGCGGAACGGCTGGACCGACTCCGCGCGGCAGCAGCCGACTTGGGCAACGTCACGGTCGACTCCCACACCGGCGGCCTGTTGGTCGACTACTGCGGCCAGGTCGGAATCGACGTCGTCATCCGCGGGGTCCGCGGCGTTTCCGACCTGGACTACGAAATGCCGATGGCCCACATGAATCACGAACTGGCCGGAGTCGAAACGTTCTTCATCCCTGCGGACCCGGCCTTGGCCCACGTCTCTTCCACCCTCGTCACCACGGTGGGACGACAGCACCGCGCCCCGAACGGCGATTCGGCCGGGCGCCTTCCGACACCTGAGGGTGGCGACACGGGTCCCTGAAACGTGCCGCGTGCGGTGCGCGCCCTCCTCGCGGGGCGGCCCCGCACTCCGGCGCCGGAACAGATCAGGAAGCGTCGACGTACAGACGGCTTCGGCCTTCCGAGACGGGTGAAACGGCGTCAAGCACGCTCACCGGCAAAGTCGTCGATGACGACTGCGAGCGGCGTCTCGTCAGGAGTGCCCCACGTTCCGCAGCCCCGGGGCCGAGCCCTCGGCAGCAGGGCGAGTGCTCCTGCGATCTCCCGCCCCCCGTCCGGAACGACCCGGCCCCGCACGCCCCTCCCCGCGCCAGGACCAGCGGCGCCTCGCCGCACGGGGCCCGGCATCGGACGGCTCGGACCACGGCTCGCTGTACGCAAGGCCGAAGAAGAGGTTGCCCACCCCGCACGACAGCCCCCATCGCAGGACGGCCGGCTCCTGGAAGAGGCCGATGAAGAGGACCAGGAAAACCACGATCGCGATCGTCACCCGAACCATCCGAGAAAGGTGGAGGTATCGAACAAGCGCCTCGCGCGACCAACCGGACGAACGCTTCACTTGCCCCCTAGAGACTTGATCGCTTCGTGCTTCGTCCCCGTCGCCCCTGGTCGACGTGGCACGCCCCCATGGTAAGTGGCGCATCACCATGGTCACATCAGCAGCAGGCACGGGAGGCTCGACCGAGTCGTCGACTGTTGCCGCAGCCCCACCCGCCAACGCAACACCCGTGCTTCCAGGACCGTCTGTCACGGGGCTGACGGCAGCGCCCTCGGCGTCCCTGTCGGCCGCGCTGCGGACGGCACCGGCCCCGGAAACCCTCGCCCGTACGAAGGCAGTGGCCGGCACCATGCGCACCGACGGGGCAGCGGTCGCCGCGAAGCCGCTGATCGACGAGATCGGCCGGGAAGGAAGGACAGCCCCTGTCGATCCGGTGCGGCCGTGCGAACGCGCGGAGGCGTATCACAGACCCTTGCGGCGCCATCCGTAACGCCACGCCGCTCCCAGGCAGCCCTCCTCGTACAGATGGTCGGGCTGCCGCGGCGGGCCGAGACGACGGGCCGCCTCCACGCACCGCTCGTCGCCGTGGAGGGCGAGTCCGTACACAGCGGCGAGTTGGACCCGGCGGTTCGCGTCGTGCAGCGCGGCGGCCATGGCGTCGGTGAGGACGGGGTCGCGGTCCTTTCCCTCGGCAACGCTGTAGCAGGCGGCCTGCCGTACCTCCGCGTCCGGATCGACCATGAGCCGCAGCAATGCCGTGCGGACGTCGCCGAAGGAGGGAAGCGGCGGGGACCACCAGCCCAAGCCCTGCGCCACTGCCTGCCGTATTCGGGCATCGGGGTGGTCGAGGTGGAGCAGAAGGGCCGCCGCTGCACGCGGATCGGAATGCTCGCCGAGGGCGACCAGCACCTCGGTGAGCACGGCGAGGTCCTCCTCCTCGGCCGACCACCCGGTGAAGACTTCGAGGGCAGGGGCCGCGAACGTGTCCTCCTCGCTGTCGTCGAAGAGGTGGGTCAACCGCATCACCTCGGCGCCGAACAGCCGGTGGAACGGGTCCCGATGCGTCCGCAGCGCTTGGGCGGTCGTCCAGGTCTCCCGGTCGCGCCGGCCGGAGAGCAGGATGGTGACGGTCCCCCAGGCGACATGGCGCTGATGTGCGTGCGCCAATGCGCGGCCCATCAACTCCTCGAACGGAGTGTGCACGCCGAGCGTTTTCTCCAGTCGCGTGAGGATCGCCCCGTGACCGTCCCGGGCGGTCGTGCCGCCGAGGACGAACTCGCCGACGTCGTAGTACTCGTCGTCTTCGACGCGGGTCCGGACGACGGCGTCCCGGGAACCCGTGCGGTGTCGCAGTTCGGCTTCGACTCCCGTCTCCTGCCAATGACGGGCGAGGTCCGCCATCTCCAACAGCTCGGCCTTGGAAGGGCACTCCCGGATGATGCCGTCCAAGAACAGCTCGACCAGCGCGGGCGAGCCCGAGTCGACCGCCTCGCGCAGCGACGGCAATTCCTCGGGCACACACCGGGAGGCATCCGCACCGTGCTGGAGCAGCAGTTGGGCGACGTCCCCGAAGGACGAGCGAACCGCGAGGGAGAACGCCTCGTGCAGCACCTCCCGGTCGTCTTCGTCCCAGAGCAGGGCCTTCAGCAGCTCCGCGTCCCGTGCCCGGACCGCGGAGAGCAATGGGGCCCCGCGGTTCTCGTTCTCCCCACTTCGATCCACGTCCATGCTCCCGCTTCCCCCCCACCACGTTCTCGCGGCTCGCCCCATTGAACAGGAACGCACGGGGACGCGCTCCGGGGCAGGCGGCGGTCCGGTTTCCCCGCGGGGCGAGCCCAGCACATCGACGTCACCGCGCGTGAGGGTGCCGGGCGGTGCGTCACAGCCAGGGCGCCGGACGATGGCCGTCCAGCCGGATATGAGGCCATGCTCTGGGTAGGTAACCACAAGAAAACACTTTTAATGCCTTTTGTCGGATCTGGTGAAGGGGTGACCGGGCATGCAAGCCGAAACGGGCCCTCACAGGAGGGTCGTCGTGGGCGTCGACGGATCCCCCGCGTCCCATGCGGCACTGCGGTGGGCCGTGGACTACGCACGCATGGCCGGAGCGCACGTCGAAGCGGTGGCGGCCTACGACGTGCCGGGGGCGACCGGATGGTCCGCCCCGGCGGTGGATGCCGATCTTGACGCCGAGCAGGCGCGGACCATGCTGAGCAGCGAGATCAGTACGGGCCTCGGCACCGCCCCGGACGTACCGGTGGAGGAGCACGTGGTGCGGGGCAATGCCGCTCAGGCACTGATCGCCGCATCGGAGGGTGCCGAACTGCTGGCCGTGGGGAACCGGGGACGGGGTGGCTTCGCCCGGCTGCTCCTGGGATCGGTGAGCCAACAGTGCGCGCTGCACGCTTCGTGCCCCGTCGTCATTCTCCGCGCGCCGGAAGAGGCTTCCGAAGCGGCGGATGCGTAGCGCCGGGCGCGGACCGGCCCGGCAGTGGCTTCCCCCGTTGCCACGGAGGGCATCCGTCGACGGACCTGGAAGGGGTGTCCCATGGAGTGGTGGGCATGGCTGGTGATAGCCGTGGTCATACTGATCGTGATCGGGGTGTCGGCGCTCGTGACCCAGGCCAGACGCCGGCGCGGTGGAGTGATCGTCGATGAACAACATCGGCCCCCGGGGCGGCGATGAACGATGAACGCTTTTCTCACGCGGGCGGGAGACGTCGTGAGCCGTCCCGTGCTGACGTTGCACGGCGATGCGATCGCCCAGGTCAAGGATGTGATCGTCGATCCGGAAACCGGCAGTGTCCGGGCCTTCACACTGAGCGGGCGGGGAATGCTGTCCGGTCCCCTGAAGGAGGCGGTTCCGTGGAGCGCCGTCCACGCCCTCGGCCGTGATGCCGTGATGGTCGCCGATCGTGACGCACTGCGCGAAGGGGCCGGAACGGCGTCTGACTCCGAGGGCGGCACCAACATGCTGGGAACGCGCGTCCTCACGCAGGAGGGCGAGGACGTGGGGAAGGTGACCGACGTCGTGCTCGACGTGACGACCGAGGAGGCGAGACTGGTCGGCTACGAGGTGCGACTGGACCGGCACGGCGAGGAGGGGACCGTCCTCATACCGGTCTCCGCTCCGGTCGTCGTCTCGGCGGAGAACGTGCTGGTGCCCGCCGCCGCACTGCGCTCCACCACCGACGACCTGGCCGATTTCCGGAAGGCGGCGGGCGGCCCGCACGAGGAAGGTACGGACGATGCTGAGCAGTGACCTGGACGGTCGTCGGGTCGTCCTGGTGAGCACCGGCGAGACCCTGGGGAAGGTGACCGGATTGCTGTTGAGTCCGGGACCCGCCCGTGTACAGGCGCTCCGGATCCGCACCGGTGCCCATCTGATGACCGTGCCGTGGGGCACGGTTCAAGCGTGCGGGCCCGACGCCGTGATGGTTCGCCGTGCGCCGGACGCCGACGAACGCGTTTCTGGTGGTGCCGCCGAGGCAGCCCCCGGCGACGCGATGGGTAAGTCCTTGGTGACGGACCAGGGCGACCGGCTCGGGGAGGTGCGTGACGTCGAGTTCGATCCCGCGGACGGGAGCCTGCTGGCGCTGCTGACGGCCGGGGACGCGTTCCACGGGACACAACTGGTCGGGGTGGGGGACTTCGCGGCCGTGATCACCAGTGATGCGGTGGACGACGCGAGCGCGGCGGACTGACGACGAGCCCGTAACCACCGGGCGCCGGCGGGAGCACCCGGCCCGGTGGAGGGTGCTTCCGGCCCGTGTTCTGGGGCTGGCGGCGGTGTCGGTCCTTTCCGTGTGGCTCGCGGTGCGCCTCACCCCGCCACAACGGGTCTCCGTCGGTGGACAGACCGTCCACCTCTCCGTCACGGGGCCGTGGGCCCACTGGACCGGGCCCGGGACGCTCGTCCTCTTCGGTCAGGACATCCCCACCACCGTGGCCTTCCACGGTCCGCTCCGGCCCCGCCTCGCACTGACCGAGATCACGTTCGGGCCGGAGCTGGACCAGCTCGTGCGGGAACCGAGCGGCTCCGCCGCCGAGGTGGGAAGACGACTGGCGGAAGGATGGTTCCGGTACGCCCTGTGGCAGACGGTGATCGCCGCGGGCGTCGCGCTCGCGATCCTGGTGGCCGTGGCCGTGCTCAGACGCCTGCCGGTCCGGTCGGCCGTTGTGCTGGCCTGCGCGGGAGTGGCCCTGGCGAGCGGCCTCAGCGCCGTCGGCTCCCTGGTGCTCGCCAAGGACACGCCGAAGGTGCTGCGCTCGATCGACTCGCTGGAGGGTCTGGTCGGTCGTGCTCCCCCGGCACCCCTGCCGCCGCCCGAGGGGCCTGCCGCCGGGGACGTCCACCTGATCGTGCTGGGCGACTCGACGGCCGCCGGGTCGGGGAACGACCCCCTGGAGGATCCCACGGCTGAGGACCGTGCGTGCCGACGGAGCGCGGACGCGTTCTCCGAGTACCTGGAACGCCTGCGGGAACGCCCGGTCCTCAACCTCGCCTGCTCGGGCGCCACGATCCGTGACGGTCTGCTGGAAGCCCGTACCGTCGGCGGAACGACGGTCCCGCCACAGCTGTCCGAGTTGCGCCGGGCCCCGGGGGCGTCGGCGGTGACCGTCAGCATCGGCGCCAACGACGTCCGATGGGCGGCGCTCACCCGACTGTGCACGACCCAGCCACAGTGTGGGGACCGTGCCACGGACGCGTTCTTCGACGCCCAGCTCACCCGCTTCTCCCTGGACTACCGCGAGCTGCTGCGGCGACTCGCCGCACTTCCCGGGTCCCCCCACGTCGTCATCACCGAGTACTACGACCCCTTCGGCGAACGGGCGGACTGCCTCGGTGGGGAGGGCATCACCCCGAACAAGGCGCGCGTGCTCCGCACGTACCTGGCGAAGCTGAACGCCGTCCTGCGGGAAGGTGCCGAAGCCGCCGGATTCTCCACCGCCCGTCCTGACTTCACCGGGCACGGTCTGTGCAGCGGCCAGCCCTATGTGCAGGGCTCCACCGAGCAGGCCCCGCTCCACCCCACGGCCACCGGGCAGCTGGCGATCGCCCTGGCCGTCCAGCGGGCCCTCCTCCAGCCGTCACCCGCCCCGGCCGGAACGCACACCGCGCCCTGAGCGGGTGGCCCTCGCCGTTTCGGGTAGGTGTCGGATGTACGCGGAAGTCGGGTGGAGGCGCCCGAGCGCAACCGTGTGGAGGCATCGATGGAGTGCTTCGAATGCCGGACGGGGGACGGCAGGGCCGTGCCCGCCGTGGCCGTGTGCTGTGACTGTGGAGCGGGACTGTGCACGGACCACGTGAGGTTCGCATCGCGGGAGGTGCACCACGAGTCGGGAGTCGGCAGGAGCACCGGACGCGTGCCGGCCCGAACCGCACTGTGCCCGGTGTGCGACCGGGCGGAACACAGTACGTGAGACCGGGGCGCCGTGTGACGGCCTCGGGAAGCGGCTTCGGGGTACGGGCGGCGCCGACGGCCCCGGCAGCGGGGCTGCGAGCGCGTTCCCGCCGGGAGGGGGAAGTCGCGCCCCTGCCGGTCACGAGCCGGGGCCGTCCGCCGCCGATCGGACGGTCGCTCCCCCGCGGTCGGCCTCGACCTGCTCGCGCGGTGTGCGCTGGCCGTCGCGAAACGACTTCAGGCCGGCCTCGAAGTCGACCGCCGAGCCCACGAAGAGGACCGTCCCGTCGGGCGCGACGCACGGGTGTGAACCGTGTTGGTCGGGGCGCCCCGGCGCCTTCGGAAGCCCACCGGGGAGGCGGGGGCCCGGGGGCGCTCCACGGCGGTGCGCTCCGGGACCGGGTGCGGCCAGGAGTGCTCCGAGTACGGCGAAGGTGGTGAGGGGGCGGGTGCGCGGCGGGACCGTCGGGGGCGTCGTGGCGGTGCGCGTGGTCATGGCGGCTCCAGGACGGGAGGGGGCGGAGCGGCGTTCCGGGTGGCACGGCGGGGACGTGCCACCCGGGAGGAGAGGAAGGGACCGGGCGCGCCGGTCGGAGGCGCACCCGGGGACCGTCAGGGGTAGGAGACGACGGTGGAGGGGACCGTCTCGGTGCCTTGGGTGGGGGCGCCGACGTCATTGATGACGTGCTCGAACTGGCCGTTGCCGCCGAGCGAGACGGTGAGCAGGCTGTGGAACTTCACGCCGGGGCGTACCGGGGCGCGGAAGCCGTGGTCCTGCCGGATGGTGGGGTCGACGTTGTAGTAGCAGTAGCTGCCGAGGCCCCAGCCTTCGTGGGTGGTCACGGCGTCGTCGACGCGGTAGGCGGCGTAGCCCTTGACGGAGCCGTTCTGGACGGCGGCCTGGTTCGGGGCGTCGTAGGCCTTCTCGTTCTGGAAGAAGATCGTCCTGCCGCGTTCGCCGTACCACTCGACGTCGTACTTGTTGAAGTGCTCGACGAACAGGCCGGTGGCGAGGACGTCGTCGCCGTTGACGCGGACGCCGTAATCGGCTCGGTTGGTCTCCCAACCGACGCCCTCGCCGTGGTCGGCGCGCCAGATCCAGGTGTGGTCGATGACGGTGTCGTCGCTGTTGACGACCAGGCTGGTGGTGGCCTTGCCGGGGCCGGCGCCGCCGATGCGGATGTAGACGTCCTGGACGGTGGTCGGGTTCGCCGCGTGGTCCGCGGAGGAACCCTGGGGGCCGATCTCCAGGAGGGTGGGCGAGTTGACCGGTCCGGCGTCGATGAGGAAACCGGCCAGGCGGACGCCGTCGACGTCGGCGACCCGCAGGGCGGTGACTCCGTTGTCCGGGATGATCGTGGCCAGTCCGAGTCCGAGCACCACGGTGCCGGGCCGGTTCACCGTGAGGGTGCGGTCGACGTGGTAGACGCCCGGGGTGAACAGCAGGTGCAGACCCTGGTCGAGCGCCTGGTTGATGGTGGCGGCGGTGGTTCCGGGCTTGACGACGTAGAAGTCGCTGAGGGGAATGGACTCGCCCTGCGGGGTGCCGCTCCAGCTGACGCCCCGGGCGTTGGCGCGCTTGGCCGGGGCGAAGACCTTCAGTTCACCGCCTTCGAAGTAGAGGAAGGGCTTCTCCCGGGAGATCGGGGTGGTGTCGAGCGTGGTGTAGCGCGGTTCGGGGAAGGCGTTCGCCGGGGCGCCCTCGACGCCGGAGAAGACCTGGTTCCAGACGGAGTTCGACCAGCCGCCGACGGCACTGTCGCGGGTGTACCACTGCTGCTGGCTGTAGTTGCCCACCTGGCCGTCGATCTTGGAGTCGGCGATGTAGCCGCCGCTGGCCCAGCCGTAGCCGCTCGGGGCGAGGTTCAGACCGCCCTTGACGTGCATCCGGCGGAAGGAGGACGCCTGGGAGACCGCCCAGCGGTCGGTTCCGTTGACCGGGTTGAGGGCGAGGTTCTCGGCGGAGCGCCAGAAGTTCTGGGTGGCGTTGCCGTTGAACCAGCCGGCGTCGACGGTCACGTCGCCGTTGATGGTGGTGTCGTCGGGGTGCAGGCCCAGGCCGGCGATCTGGGTGTAGAAGCCGATCTGTGCGTTGAGGCCGTCGTACGTGCCCGGCTTGAACAGGAAGGCGTGCCGGCCGTCGCCGAACTGGGCCGACTCCTGCTGCTGGAAGACGCTGTCGAGCGTGTTCTGGATGCCGGGGGTGGAGGGGTCGAAGATGTGCACGTTGGGCCCCAGGTCGCCGCCGCCGGGCAGGGTGGGACCACCGCCGTCAGTGGTGCCGTACACCTGGAACTCCCAGAGGGAGAAGCCGTATCCGGTGCCGCGGGTGAGGCCGTTCATCCGCACGTAGCGGCCGGATCCGGACAGGGAGAGGTCATCGGTGCCGCCGTCGCCGTCGGTGACGGCCGTCAGCGTGCGCCAGTCGGTGCCGTTGTCGGACGCCTGGATCTGGTAGCTGCGGCCGTAGGCGGTTTCCCAGGTGAGGACGGCCCGGCTGAGGTCGGCGGTGCGGCCGAGGTCGATCTGGATCCATTGGGAATCCTGCCAGGCACTGGCCCAGCGGGTGCCGGTGAGGTCGCCGTCGACGGCGGCGGACGCGCTGTAGGCGACTCCTTCGGTGGAGGAGGCGGTGGCGGTCTTGCCCTGGGAGAGCAGGGCGGGGGCGGCCTGGGCCGTTGTGGCGGGGGCGACGACGAGCAGGGCGCCCGCCAGCGATGAGACGAGGGCTCCGGCGGCGGCGCGGCGGAGCAGTGGAGCGGGGCGCCGGAAGAACGGCGTGGACCCGACGGAGGGCATGGGGGGCTCCTCGGTTTACGGGAAGGAAACGTGGGAGAGCGCTCTCCCGAAACCTTGCCCGCGGCGGGAGTTGACGGTCAAGCCTTGTGGCAAACCTTTTCTTACAGCGTGCACTAAGCATCGAAGCGCGCCACGGGACACCTGCGCCCCACCGCGCCCACTCCCTCCGCAGAACCGTGCGGGCGGGGCGGCAGGCCGGGACGGCGCGCCACATCCACAGGAACGAGGCGCCCGATGGGGACTCCTTCGAGGTTCGTCCCGCACACGGCCTCCGAGCCGCCCCGGGCCCGACGGACCGCCGCACGGCTCGCCGCCCCGTCCGGTGAAGGCGGAGGTCGCACGTCCGGGCGGAGGTGGGGGGCGGGGGCGCGGCACCATGCCTCCGGACCCGAGCCGATGCCGGGGCTCGTCCGCCCCAAACCCCCGCGAGACCCGGCCGGGCCGGGTCAGACCTCTCCGCCGACGCCCGCACGGCCGACATCGGGGTCAGCGCCCGCCCCTTCGACCTCGACGCCGGACCCTTCGACCTCGCCGGCCGCCCGCACCAGGTTCTGCTCCAGGCGCTCCAGGGTGAGCAGCGCCTCGGCCCGCTCATCGGCGGTGAGCCCCTCGACCACGAGCTCCTCCAGCCGCCCCCAGCTCCGCTCGACCTCACGCCGGAGGGCATGGCTCGCCGCAGTGGGCTCGATGAGCGAGGCGCGCCGGTCGGTCGGCGAGGGGCGACGACGCACGAAACCGGCCTGCTCCAGGCGTCGGATGGTGCGGGTCATCGTGGCCGCGTCGGAGTCCAGCAGCCGCACCAGATCAGCCTGCCGCTGGGCCCCCAACTCCCACAGGTGCATCATGACCAGCTCCTGGCCCGGATGCAGACCGATGCGACGCAGCAGCTGTCCGGCGAACATGCGGTGCAGACGGGCAAGGCGGAAGATCGCATGGCTGATCGGCCCGCCGCCCGCCGTCGCCGGCACCGGAACGCTCGCTCCTCTCCCCACCGACGGCACGGTGTCGCCTTCCCCCGAGACGGATTCCGTTACCCGCTGGCCCAGGCCGCACGGGCCCATGCCGATCTGGAGTCCCGCCGCCACCGCGGCAAGGCCGTCCTGCTGCCCTGACCGCGCCGCGCCGCTGCCCCGGCGGCTCGGCGGGGCACGGCGCGGGCCGGGCGCGCGCACCGGGACGGAGTCGTCGAGCCGGGGCACGGGGACGGCGGCGGGTCGTTCCGGTGCACGGCCCGCTCGGTTTGTCCGGCGTTCCTCCCGGAACGCCCCGGAGCGGCCTATAAGGTGCGCGAGTGGGGAATCGAGGACCGACGCTCGAAGACGTCGCGCGCGAGGCCGGGGTGTCCCGGGCGACGGTGTCCCGGGTGGTCAACGGCGTGCGCAACGTGGATCCGGCGATCCAACGGACCGTTCGGGACGCGATCGACCGGATCGGCTACGCACCCCACCAGGCCGCCCGTGCGCTGGTGACGGATCGCGCCGGGACCGCGGCCCTGGTGCTCTCGACGACCGACTCGGCCTTCGCCGCCCGGATCTTCTCCGACCCGTTCTTCGGACGCGTGGTGGACGGGGTGCTGCCGGTGCTGCGTCGACGAGCGGTGCAACCCGTGTTGCACGTCGCCGAGTCGGAGCGGGCCCGTGAACAGCTGGTGGCCTACCTCCGGCGCGGCGGCGCCGACGGCGCCCTCGTCGTGCCGCTCGACGAGGGCGATCCCCTACCGGGACGGCTGGTGGCGGCCGGCTTGCCCACCGTGCTCTTCGGCAGGCCCTCGGAGGACCTCGGGTGCGGCCATGTGGACCTCGACCACGCCGCGGGGGCCGCCCTTGCGGCCCGGCACCTGTGGGGGACGGGCCGGCGACGCCCCGGCATGATCACCGGACCGGAGAGCGCTCCGACGGCGCGGCCCCGCCTCGAAGGGTTCTTGGCGGAGTGCGCGGCCCTCGGCACGGCGTCGGTGCCGCTCGCCCGGGGGCGCTTCACCGTGGACAGCGGGCGCCGTGCGATGGCGGAGCTGCTGGCCCTGGATCCGTCGATCGACGCGGTCTTCGCCGCGAACGACCTGATGGCGCAGGGGGCCTGCCAGCACCTGGGGGAACGGGGAGTGGCCGTGCCCGATGCGGTGGCCGTGGTGGGCTTCGACGACTCGGCTGCGGCACGCAGCTGCAGCCCGGCGCTCACGACGGTGCGGCAGCCGGTGGAGCAGATGGCCGCGGCGATGGCGGAGCTGCTGGTCGACGCGCTCGACGGAGCGGGGGACGGACCCGGGTCCCTGGCCTTCGAACCGGTCCTGGTGGTGCGCGACTCGGCCTGACGGCGCGCCCGCACCGCGCGGGGAAGGGAGCGGGGCGGGAGATCGTTCCCGCCCCTCCCCCGCGGGACGGTGGACGGTGCCGGATCAACGCGCCCGCGACCGGTGGGTGCGGATGACGTCCGCGTAGCGCCGGCCGCTCGCCTTGACCGTCCGCTGCTGGGTGGCGTAGTCGACGTGGACGAGGCCGAAGCGCTTGTCGTAGCCGTAGGCCCATTCGAAGTTGTCGAGCAGGGACCAGGCGTAGTAGCCGGCGAGTGGGGCCCCCTTGCGCAGGGCGCGGGCGCAGGCGGCCAGGTGCTGCTCCAGGTACCGGGCCCGGTCCGGGTCCGCGACGACGCCGTCCGGGCCGACCGTGTCGGGGAAGGCGGAACCGTTCTCCGTGACGTACAGGCGGCGCACCCCGTACTCCTCGGTGAGGCGCAGCAGGAAGGCCTCCAGGCCGCCCGCGTCGACCTGCCAGTCCATGCCGGTGCGCGGGACGTCCGGGAGGCGCACCTCGCGCGCGTACGGCACGGGGCCCGTGGGGTCGTCGGCGACGGTGACGGGGAAGTAGTAGTTGAGGCCGTGCCAGTCCAGCGGGGCGGCGATGAGGTCCGCGTCGCCCTCGCGTTCCGGGAGGTCGATCCCGTACAGCTCGCGCATGTCGGTGGGGAAGCCGCGTCCGTACACCGGGTCGAGCCACCAGCGGTTGGTGTGGCCGTCGGCGCGGGCGGCGGCGGCGACGTCCTCGGGGCGGCTGGAGGCCGGTTCGACGGTCGAGTGGTTGGTGACGAGGCCGATCTGCGCTCCGGGTACGGCCGACCTCAGGGCCCGGACCGCGAGGCCGTGCCCGAGGAGCAGGTGGTAGGAGGCGCGGACCGCCGCGGTCAGGTCGGTGTACCCGGGGGCCATGCGGCCTTCGAGGTGACCGATCCAGGCGGAGCAGAGGGGCTCGTTGAGGGTGGCCCACTGGGTGACGCGGTCGCCGAGGCGTTCGGCGACGAGGGAGGCGTAGCGGGCGAAGTGTTCGGCGGTGGCGCGCTCGGTCCAGCCGCCGCGGTGTGCTTCGGTCCGGTCCTGCAGCGCCTGCGGGAGGTCCCAGTGGTAGAGGGTGACGTTGGGGGTGACGCCCGCGTCGAGGAGGGCGTCGACGAGCCGGTCGTAGAAGTCGAGTCCGGCCGCGTTGACCGGTCCGTCGCCGCCGGGCACGATGCGCGGCCAGGCGACCGACAGCCGGTAGGCGTCGGTGCCCAGTTCCTTCATGAGGGCGATGTCCGTGGGCCAGCGGTGGTAGTGGTCGCAGGCCGTGTCGCCGTGGTCGCCGTTGTCGACGGCGCCGGGGGTGTGGGAGAAGGTGTCCCAGATGGAGGGGCCGCGGCCGTCCTCGGCGACGGCGCCCTCGATCTGGTAGGCGGAGGTGGCCGTGCCCCAGGTGAATGCGGGCGGGAAGGCGCCGAGGTCGAGGGGGGCGGTGGGATCGGACACGGAGTGCCTTTCTGCGGTACGGGGCCGGGGGGGACGTCACTTGACCGCACCCGCGGTGAGGCCGGCGACGAGGTAGCGCTGGAGGAGGAGGAAGCCGGCGACGACGGGCACGCTGACGACGAGGGAGGCGGCCATGACCTGGTTCCAGTACACGTCGTTCTGGGTGGCGTACCCCTGGAGGCCGACGGCGAGCGTGCGGGTGGTGTCGTTGGTCATCACCGAGGCGAACAGGACCTCGCCCCAGGCCGTCATGAAGGCGTAGACGGCGACCGCGACGATGCCGGGCATGGCGGCGGGGACGATGACGCGGAACAGCGCGCCGACGGGTCCGCAGCCGTCGACCTTGGCCGCCTCGTCGAGCTCCCGGGGGATGGAGTCGAAGTAGCCGGTGAGCATCCAGATGGAGAACGGCAGCGAGAAGGTGAGGTAGGTCAGGATGAGGCCTTCGCGGGAGCCGAACAGGGCGATGCCGGTCGCGTTGCCGATGTTGACGTAGATGAGGAAGAGCGGCAGCAGGAAGAGGATGCCGGGGATCATCTGCGTCGACAGGACGGTGACCGTGAAGACCCGCTTGCCGCGGAACTCGTGCCGGCTGACGGCGTAGGCCGAGAAGATCGCGACGATCACCGAGAAGACCGTTGCCGCCCCGGCCACCACGATGGAGTTCACGAAGTAGTCGGCGAGGGGCACGGTCCGCCAGATGTCGGCGTACGGGCGCAGGGTGAGCCCGCTGGGGATCCACTGGAACTCGTCCGAGACGTCCTGGAGCGGCTTCAGGGAGCTGGAGACCATCACGTACACCGGCACCAGGACGAAGCCGGTGAGCAGGGTGAGGAAGATCCGTCGGCTCCACAGGAAGGAGCGCGGCGGGGCCATCGGCGGACGCGGGCGGGTCGGGCGGGCGGGCGCCGGGGGGACGGACGGGCCCGGGGCAGCGGCGGTGGCTGTGCGGTCAGACATCGGAGGTCTTCCTTCCGCGGCTGGTGAGCAGGAGGTAGACGCCCGTGACGAGGAGGAGGAAGAGCAGCAGGAGCACGGACATGGCCGAGCCGGTGCCGAAGTTCCACGTCTGGAAGGACGACTGGTAGATGTGCAGGGAGATCAGGTCCGCGGCTTCGGGCGCCGCTTTGCCGAAGAGGACGAAGGGGGTGTTGAAGTCGTTGAAGGTCCAGAGGAACAGCACGAGGACGAGGACCTGGTTGACCGGGCGGAGCGACGGCAGGGTGATGTGCCGGATCTGGCGCCAGGTCCCGGCGCCGTCGAGGGCGGCGGCCTCGTACATGTCGCGGGGGACGTTCTGGAGTCCGGCCATCACGGTGAGGAAGGCGAACGGCCAGCCCTTCCAGACGGAGACGACGAGCAGGGCCCAGAAGCTGTTGTCGCCGATGAGCCAGAAGGCGGGGCTGTCGCCGATGCCGAGCTGGTCGTGCAGGACGTGGTTGACCAGCCCGTTGTCGCGCTGGAACATGAACGCCCAGGTGATGACCGCGGCGTAGACGGGCAGGGCGTACGGGACGAGGAAGAGGGTGCGCAGGAAGCCCCGGCCGCGGAAGCCCTCCTGGAGGTAGATCGCGGCGGCGGTGCCCAGCAGCCAGCACGCGGCGACCGAGGCGAGGGTGAACAGGCAGGTGGTCAGGAAGGACTTCAACAGCGCCTGGCCGACGGGAGCGTCGAAGTCGATCGCGACCGTGAAGTTGTCCAGTCCCGACCAGGGGGCCTCGGACCAGTTGCCGATGAAGAACTGCGTGAGCTCCTTGAAGCTCATGCCGATGCCCAGGAGCATCGGGACGAGGTGGACGAGGAGTTCGAGGATCAGGGCGGGGAGCAGCAGCAGGTACGGCAGTGCCGTGCGGCCGCGCCCGGAGCGGCGGTCCGCGGGAGCCCCTCCGGGTGCGGCCCCGGGCACGACCCGCTCGCGCTCGGGGGCGGGAATGGTCTTCGTCATGGGACGTGCGGCCTACTTCTTCGGCATCTGCTGCTGGGCCTTTTCGAGCTTGGCGCGCACGGAGTCGGTGGTGACCGGCCGTCCGGCGGCGGCGTCGGCGAAGAGTTCCTTGACCGCGGTGCCGACGACGGTTTCGAACTGGGACTCCTCGGGGACCTGCGGCAGGGCGGCGGCGCTGGCGGCGAGGGTGTCGCGGATGACCTTCAGCGAGGGGTCGGAGAACGCGGAGTCGGTGAGTGCGCTCTTGACCGGCGGTACGGAGCCGTAGGTCTTGTTGAGCGTGATCTGTTCGGCGTCGCTGGTCATGAACTTCACGAACTTCAGGGCGCCGTCGAGGTTCTTGGTGTTCTTGAAGACGGCCATGTTGATGCCGGCGACCATGGAGTTGGTCTGCGCGCCCTGACCGGGAGTGCCGGAGGGCACCGGGGCGGGTACGACGCCCCATTCCCCGGCGGTCATGCCCTGGGCGGCGAAGGTCTGCGACGGGGTCTGCCACAGGACCATGGCGGTGCGGCCCTTGGCGAAGTCGCTGAGGGACTGGTTCTGGGCGTACTCGGCGTTGCCCGGCGCGACTATCTCGTCGGCCGCCATCAGGTCGACGTACTGCTTGACGGCGGCGACGGCGCCGTCCGAGGTGAAGTCGGCCTTGCCGTCGGGGGTGAAGAAGTCCGCGCCGTGTTGCTTGCCGAGGGCGAAGACCTGGTGGATGTTGTTGGAGAGGTTGGAGCCCTCGACCCCGATCCCCCACTTGCCGTCCTTGCTGATCTTCTTGCCGGCGGCGACGACCTCGTCCCAGGTCGTCGGCGGCTCGTCGATGCCGGCGTCCTGGAACATCTTCTTGTTGTAGTAGAGGGCGTACGCCATCGAGTAGAGCGGGACGGCGGCCGGGTCCTGGCCCGGGGTGCCGGTGGAGCCGAGCGCGGATTCGACGAAGCGCTCCTTCCCGCCGATGGCACCGAAGTTCTTCTCGTCCCACGGCAGCAGGGCGCCGCTGGCCTGGAGCGAGGCGCTCCAGGTGTTGCCGATGTTGAGGACGTCGGGCCCCTGGCCGGAGGTGGTGGCCGTGAGGATCCGGTTGAGCAGGTCGGACCAGGGGACGACCTCCAGCCTGACCGTGATGCCGGTCTCGCGCTCGAAGCGGTCGAGTTCGGGCCGGAGGACCTCCTTGTCGACCTCCAGGCTGGATCCCTGGTTGGAGGCCCAGTAGGTGAGGGTCTTCTTCGCCTGACCACCGCCTGCGTCGGCGCTGCCGCCGCAGGCGGATGCGGTGAGGGCGAGGGAGAGGGTGACGGCTCCGGTGACTGCGGCTCTGATTCTGCGCATGGCTCCTGGGCCCTTTCGGGGTGCGGCGGAGGTGCCGGTGCGGGGCGTCCGGATCGCCCGCCTCGTAACACCGGCTTAATTTAGGATGTGAGTTAAACCGCATGAGAAGGTCGCGTCAAGGGCCGGATTGCGGGTATGTTGCATCGAAGGACATCGACAGACGGGGACCAAAGTGCACGCGAAGAGTGGCCGCACGGTGCGTGACCTGCGACGTGAGAACCGCACCGCCGTGCTCCGCAGGCTGTACTTCGAGGGGCCGATGAGCCGCCTCACGCTCGGCCCTGCCACCGGGCTCAGCTCCGGCTCCATCAGCAATGTGGTCGCCGAGCTGGTCGCCGAGGGCCTCGTCGAGGAAGCCGGCAGCGTCGACTCCGCAGGAGGCCGCCCCCGCACCCTGCTGCGCGTCTCGCCCGACAGCGGATTCATGATCGGCGTCGACATCGGGGAAACCCGGCTCCGGATCGAGCTCTTCGACCTGAACCTCAGTGAACTGGCGCGTTCCGAAAGGCCGTTGGCCAGCTCCGGACCGCGCACCGCGCGGTATGACGTGGAGGTCGTCGTCGACCATCTGCGCGACGGGGTGGCCGAGGTCCTGCGCACCGCGAAGGTCCCCGTCGATCGCCTGCTCGGCGTCGGCGTCGGAGTGCCCGGCATCGTCGCCCGCACCCCCGAGGACGGCGCGGTCGTGCACGGGCAGACCATCGGCTGGGACGCGGTGCCGCTGGAGCGGCTGCTGCGGGAGTCCGTCGACCTCCCCGACACCGTGCCCTACTGGATCGACAACGGGGCCCGCACCCTCGGCCAGGCCGAGATGTGGTTCGGCGCGGGGCGCGGCGCACGCAGCGCGGTGGTGGTGCTCTTCGGCTCGGGCGTCGGCGCCTGCGTGGCCACCGATCCGCTCGGCCCCGGCCGCGCCCTCGAATGGGGGCACCTGACCGTGAGGGTGCGGGGGCGGCGCTGCCGCTGCGGGGCGCAGGGCTGCCTGGAGGCGTACGCGGGCGCCGAAGCCCTGCTCGAACGCTGGCAGGAGGCCGGGGGGAGGCCGCCGGTCGGAGCCGACGAAGAGACCGCCCTCACCGCACTGCTCGCCGCCGCCTACCCCGAAGACCCCGCACGGGAGCCCGACCGAACGGCGCTCGCCGTGCTCCTGGAGACCGCCGAGTACCTCGGCGCCGGCTTCGCCGACCTCATCAACCTCTTCCAACCCGAGCGGATCCTGGTCGGCGGGTGGGCCGGCCTCCAGCTCGGCGAACGCTTCCTGAGCACCGTACGGGAGTACGCACGGGAGTACGCGCTCCGCTACCCGGCAAGCCGAAGCACCATCTCCCTGGGCACCCTCGGACCGGAGGCCGTCACCGTGGGTGCGGCGCTGCTCCCGCTCGCCGACTTCTTCGCCCGCGGCGGACGGCCGGCCGAGGCGGAGCCCGTCCTCCCCGCCCCCGCCTGGCAGGACGCCCTCCAGTCCCGGGCGTCCTCCTGAGCTCCGGGCCCCCTGCGCGCCCCGGCCGTTGAGCATCGACCGGACGACCGGCACTCGAAGGCCGGGGTGCGCATGAGCTCCAGGGGCGAGGCCACCGGGAGCGCGCCCCTTCGGCGGGTCGCCCGTCAACCGGTTCGCCGCCCCTCAACGACACCCCCGTTCGGAGGGATTTCAGCGTGCGGCGGACGGGACCGCCGTGTCCGGACGGGCCCCCGCCGCCCCGGGACGCAGGATGGGGCCCGCCGCACTCCGGCACGAGAGGAGACGCGTCATGGGGCCCCTTCCGCCGCTGGGCGAGATGCTGCGCACCCGGCTCTGGCCGGTGCCGGCGCTGGCCGTCGTGCTGGCCGTCGCCCTCGGGGTGGGGCTGCCCCGTCTGGACGCACGGATCCGGACCGGCATCCCGCCCTCCCTCGCCGAGTACCTCTTCGGGGGCGACCCCGACGCCGCACGCGCACTGCTCGCGGCGATCGCCGGCTCCCTGATCACCGCAACGGCCCTGACCCTCTCCCTCACGGTGGTGACGCTGCAACTGGCGAGCAGCCAGTTCTCCCCCCGACTGCTGCGGACCTTCAGCCAGGACGGTTACGTACAGGCGACCCTGGCCCTCTTCCTGGCGACCTTCACCTATGCACTGACCGTACTGCGCACCGTGCGCAGCGGGACCGGGAACGGGGCACCGGCCGTGCCCCAGGTGTCGATCACCGTCGCCTTCCTGCTCACCCTGGCGAGCATGTTCGCGCTCGTGGTGTTCCTGTCGCACCTGGCGCGCAAGATCCGGGTGGAAACCATGCTCCGCGACGTGCACGTCGACGCGGACGCAACCATCCGCAGGCTGCTCCCCGAAGCCGATCCCGCCGCCACGGTCGCTCCCGCACCCCCCGAGCCGCCCGCCGGAGCCCTTCCCCTCCTCGCGGCCTCCTCGGGCTTCCTGACCGCCGTGGACGAGGGGGCGATCCTGTCCGTCGCGGTCGAGGCGGACGCCGTCGTCCTGGTCGACCGCTCCCCCGGAAGCTCCTTGATCGCCGGAACCCCCGTCGGAGCCGTCTGGCCCCGCACCGGTCGGCCCTTCGCCCCCGAGGTGCGGGAGGAAGTGGTGTCCAACGCGGCCCGCACCCTGGCCACGGAGCCCGAGCGGACCCCCCTGCAGGACGTCGCCTTCGGCCTGCGCCAGCTCACCGACGTGGCCACCAGAGCGCTCTCCCCCGGCACCAACGACCCCACCACTGCCGTCCATGCCCTCTCCCACTCGTCCGCGCTGCTGTGCGAACTGGCCAAGCGCGACCCGTCACCCAGGCTGCTCCACGACGACCGCGGCCGGGTCCGCGTGGTACTGCGCCGCGCGAACCTGGCGGAGCTCCTCCGCCTCGGCATCGCCCAGCCCCTGCACTACGGTGCGGCGGAGCCCGCGGTGCTCGCCCGCCTCCTGATGCTCTTGCGGGAACTCGCCTGGCACAGCCGGCCCGAGCAGCGTGCCGCCATCGTCGAACAGCTCACACGCGTGCGCGACGTCGCAGCAGCCCAGGAGCTCGACCCCGCCGATCGCGCGGACGTCGCCGCACTCGCCGCACTCGTCGAACAGGCACTGACCGGCGACTGGCCCCCCGGCGCCGTCGACTAGGGACGGGGAGCGGTCACGGACGGCATCGACGAGCCACCGGAACGCACCCGTACGGCCGCGGGCCCGCGGTACCCCTCGGAGAGGAACGCCTCGGGGGCTCGCCACGACTGCTGGGCGCCCGCCTTGCCGCCCGTGTCCCGTGCGGCCCGAGCATCCGGCTCAGATGCACCGGGCGTAACCGTCACCCCCTTCCACACATACCCCAGGGGGTAAAAGTGCTATGGTGGAATCCATACCCCAGGGGGTAATTTTCGCGAGAAGGGAGCATCCTGGTGTTCTTCGTCGACACCATCGAGCTGGAGGGTCTGGGAAACCGCAGCTACCTCGCCGGTGGAACGCGGACCGCGGTGGCGGTGGATCCGCCCCGTGACGTCGACCGGGTGCTCGCCGCCGCGGCCCGACGAGGAGTGCGCATAGCCCTCGTCGTGGAGACGCACGTCCACAACGACTACGTCACCGGCGGCCTGGAACTGGCCCGGATCACGGGGGCCGACTACCTGGTGCCGGCCGGAGCGCGGGTCTCGTTCGCCCGGGTCCCGGTCAGCGACGGCGACACCGTCGACGTCGACGCCGACCTGACCCTGACGGCCGTCGCCACTCCCGGACACACCCCGCACCACACCGCGTACGTACTCGGCGAGTCGGGACTCCCGGTCGCCGCGTTCACCGGCGGTTCCCTCCTCATCGGCACGGTCGGCCGCCCCGACCTCGTCGAACCACGGCTCACCGAACAGCTGGCGCGCGCACAGCACGCCTCGGCCCACCGGCTCGCCGACGCCCTGCCCGACGAGACGGCGGTCCTGCCCACGCACGGCTTCGGCAGCTTCTGCTCCTCCGCCCAGGCGGACGGAGACGCCACCACCATCGGCAAGGAGAAGGCCACCAACACGGTCCTCACCTCCGACGTCGACGCCTTCGTCACCGACCTGCTCGCGGGCCTGGAGGACATACCCGCCTACTACGCGCACATGGGCCCGACCAACGCCGCGGGTCCCGCCCCCGTCGACCTCACCCCGCCGACGGCCGCCGACCCCGAGGAGATCGCCGCTCGGCTGGCAGCAGGCGAATGGGTGGTGGACCTGCGCAACCGGATCGCGTTCGCCGAAGGGCACGTCGCGGGCACGTTCAACTTCGAGGCCGACGGGAAGCTCGCCGCCTACCTGGCCTGGATGATCCCCTGGGGCAAGCCGGTCACCCTGCTCGCCGACACGGCGGAGCAGCTGGCGGCCGCCCAGCGGGAACTGGTCCGGGTCGGCATCGACCGACCTGCCGCCGCCGCGACCGGCGGCCCCTCCCGCTGGCTCCGGGAGGGCGAGGAACCCGCGACCTTCCCCCGCGCCACGTTCGCCGAACTGGCGGCACGGCGCGGGGACGGGATCGTGGTGCTGGATGTGCGCCGCGCGTCCGAGCGCGCCACGGAGCGGATCGAGGGATCGGTGCACATCCCGATCCACGAGGTGCACCGCCGCCTCGGCGAGGTGCCCGGCGGCACGGTCTGGGTGCACTGCGCGGGCGGCATGCGCGCGGCCATCGCGGCCTCGCTGCTGGACGCCGCCGGGCGGAGGGTGGTGGCCGTGGACGACGCCTTCGCCTCCGCCGCCGACGCCGGACTGCCCGTCGTCAGCGACTGAACCCGGCAGGGGCCGATGGCCGCTGCATCCACACGAGCCCCCGAACGAAAGAAACGAAAGAAATGACGCCCACGATGTTCCCCTTCCGCAAGAAGAGGCCACGCCTGTCCGTGCACGAGGCCCGGACCCGCACCGGCGGAGACCGCCCCGAGGCCGTCCTGCTGGACGTGCGGGAGAAGTCCGAGTGGAAAGCCGGGCACGCCCCGGGCGCGGTGCACGCCCCGCTGACCGGGCTGGTCGCGGGTGCGGTTCTGCCCGCGTCCGCGCAGGGTCGCCCGCTCGTGGTGATCTGCCGCAGCGGCCACCGTTCGCAGCAGGCGACGGAGCTCCTCACCGAACGCGGAGCGGACGCGGTGGACGTGACGGGCGGCATGAACGCGTGGGCCGCCGCCGGATTCCCGGTCACCGACGAACGCGGGAACAGCGGCTCGATAGCGTGAGCACCCTGATCCTCGCCCTGGTCGCCGGGGCCGTCATCGGCCTGGCCCTCGGCGCCCTCGGTGGCGGCGGCAGCGTCCTCGCGGTTCCGGCACTGATCTACCTGCTCGACTTCTCACCCGCATCCGCAACCACCGCCAGTCTGATCATCGTCACAATGACCTCGGCCACCGCCCTCTACGCCCACGCACGGAACGGCAACGTCGCCTGGCGGACCGGAAGCCTGTTCGCCGCGGCAGGGGTCCTACCCGCGTTCCTCGCCGGAGCCGCCTCGGGACAGATCCCGGCCGCGGTACTCACCACCGCCTTCGCGGTCATCGCCGCACTGGCCGCCCTGCGCATGCTGCGCCCCGCCGCCTCCGAGCCTCCGGAACGCGTACGCCCCGCCAAGGCCGCGGGAGTGGGCGCGGGGCTGGGAACCGTGACCGGTTTCCTCGGTGTCGGCGGAGGCTTCCTCGCCGTACCCGCCCTGGTGGGGGTCCTCGGCCTGCGCATGAAGCAGGCCGTGGGCACGAGCCTGCTGGTCATCACCGTGAACTCGTTGGCCGCGCTCACCGCGCGGACGGGAACCGGAGGGGACCTGCGCTGGGAGGTCATCGCCCCGTTCACCGGAGCGGCGATCCTCGGCGCCTGGGACGGCAAGCGCCTCGCCACGAAGATCAGCGCCGGGTCCCTGCAGCGGATCTTCGCATTCGTCCTACTGGGCGTGGCGGCCTTCATGCTCGTCGACGTCATCGCCTGAGGACGAGCCCCGTGCGCCGGGGACCAGCCACCTCAAGGCCCCGGCCCCACCGGGTACACCCCGCCATCACACCCATCAGATACCCCCAGGGGTAATACACTCTCCCCTGCGGGGGCACGGCAGACAGCAAAGGAAGACGCCCATCATGACCACGCCCACCGCCCTCGGCACCGGCGAAGCCCGCACCCGCCTGCACGAGCTGATCGTGATCGACGTGCGCACTCCCGGCGAGTACGCCGGTGGGCACCTGCCCGGTGCACTGAACATCCCCCTGGACCAGATCCAGCGAGCCCTGCCCGACATCCGACACGCGGCCGACCGCGGTGACGTCCTGGTCGTCTGCGCCTCCGGCGCACGGTCCGAGAACGCCTGCCGGCTCCTCGCCGACAACGGCATCGACACCGCCACCCTCTCCGGCGGCACCGGCGCATGGGCCGCCGACGGCCACGAACTGCACCGCCCCGAAGGCACCACCCGCGCCACCTGGGGCATGGAACGGCAGGTCCGCTTCACCGCGGGCACGATCGTCCTCCTCGGCCTGCTCCTCGGCCTCCTCGTCCATCCGGCCCTCCAGATCCTGTCGGCGGGCATCGCCGCAGGGCTGGTCTTCTCCGCCCTCACCAACACCTGCGGCATGGCCGCCGTACTCGCCAAGCTCCCCCACAACCGCCCCCGCGCCGCCGACCTCGACGCCGCCTTGACCCGACTCCGCAACCACTGAACCGGCGGGGAAGCGGAACCCCGAAGCGACCCACCCCACGAGAACGGGGCCCGGGCACCCCACCGACAGAGGACGTCAGAGCCCGGAGGGGCAGCCACCCGTCCGGGCCCTTCGCAACCAGCAGCGGTCGAGCACACGCGGAGCCACCGGCCGCGGAGCCACGACGCAGCCGGCACCCTGCGGGCTCCGTCTCGGCTCGGTGTCGCAGCGCCTGACCGTGCTGAGCGACGCCGACCCCGTCATCGACTACCCCTGCCCCTGCCCCTGGCGCTACCGGCACGGGGCTCACCACGGGGCGAGCGGCCTCGGCACCGCACTACCGGAGCGGGCCCAATGCGGCCAGCACCGCCTCGGCGACGCGCTGCTGGCCGGTCGGGGTGAGGTGGAGACCGTCCTCCTCTCAGGTGACCGTGCGCGGCGGCCCGGGTGTCGATCGTGGGCTCGGGCTCCGCGAGCAGGAGGTCCGCCACGGCGTCGAGGTCCGCTGCGACCCAGTCGAGCCCCGCCCGCCGGAAGTGCACGTACCGTGCGACGCGTCCGGGGTCGATGCCGGTCGGGGTGAGCCAGACCCAGCGGGTCCCGGTCAGGCGGACCGTCAGGTCGCGCAGGGCCCTCAGGGTGCGGCCGGTCTCGGGGGCGGCGACCAGCGGGACACCGTCCAGCCGCTGGACGTCGTTCGCCCCCAACATGCACAGCACCCAGTCGGGCCGCTGGAGTGCGAGCAGCGGGAGGTTCGCCAGGGCCCGGGTCGTCGTGGTGCCGGACACGGCCAGATTGGTGCAGCGGACGCCCTCCGGGAGCAGGTGCCGCAGGATCTCGAACCAGGAGAGCCGGTCGGCGGTGGTGCTCTCGCCGACGGCCACGACGTGGCCGCCCGGCCGGAACGGCAGCCCGGCCAGAAGTGCGTCCGCCCCCGGAACGGCCGTGAGCGCGGCGGCGACCGCCCGGTTCCGCTCCTCGAACCGGTCCAGTCGCGTCCGGTGGCCGGCCGGGTCGAGTCCGAACAGGGCGGCGAGCACGACCTCGTCGTGGGCGGGGCCCAGGTGCCGCAGGAGCTTCTCGGGCTGGTGGAAGCGGAGCGCCCGTTCGACCGGGTCGTGGGCGGGGGCGATGGTGGCGCCGGGGGCACGGACCCCGAGCTTGGGCAGCCCCGCCGAGACGGTCGCGGCATAGATCGCGAGCGGTACCGAGGCCGCGAACTGCAGCGCCCCCGAGAGCGGGCCGCACGCCCCCGCGAAATCATTGGGCATGCATGGGGATCGGTCGGGTAGGCGCCGCAGCGTGCCGCGTCACGCCTCCGTGACGCGGCACCGACGAAAGGATTGGCATGATGCAGCGCGCGCCCCTCTCCCGTCGGGGGCTCCTCACCCGTACCGTTGCGCTCGGCGGACTGGTCGCCGTCCCGGGCCTGTTGACCGCGTGCAGCCGTACGGAACCCGGCTCGGGGTCCGTCGCGGGAGACGGTGACCTCCTGGCGAAGCTGCGCGACCAGGGCTTCGTCCGGGTGGGTTTCGCCGGTGAGGCCCCGTACGGCTACAAGAACGGCAACGAGCTCGCGGGAGAAGCACCCACCCTGCACCGGGAGATCTTCAAGGCCCTCGGCATCAAGGAACTGCGCCCCACGCTCACGGACTTCAAGTCGCTCATCCCCGGTCTGATGGCGGACCGCTTCGACGTGGTCAGTGCCGGAATGGCCATCACTCCCGAACGGTGTGCCAAGGTGATCTTCTCCGAGCCGGAGTTCGTCTCCCCCACGGCCCTGATGGTGCGCAAGGGCAATCCCGCCCAGCTGAGCGACCTCGCGTCCTGTGCCGGCAAGGACGTCACGGTGGGCGTCCTGACCGCGGCCGTCGAAGCCGGTTACGCCCGGGCCGCCGGAGTGGGCGACGGGCGCATCAAGTCGCTGTCGAAGCAACAGGACGGCCTCGACGCCCTGGTGGCCGGCCGCATCGACGCCTTCGCCCTGACCGGCATCTCGCTCCGCTGGCTGGCCAGAACCAATGAGGGCGCGGACGTCGAGGTGCTGGACCCGTTCCTCCCCGAGGTGGACGGACGCAAGCAGTACAGCCCCGGTGGCGCGGTCTTCCGGAAGAGTGCGACAACGCTCCGGGACGCCTTCAACGGCGAACTGAAGAAGATCACCGGTGATACGGACCGTTATGTGGACCTGATCGGGAAGTACGGCTTCACGGCCAACGAGGTGCCACCGGCCACGCTGCGGACGGTCGACCTGTGCAAGGCGTGAGACGCGTCCCACATGAGTGACTTCCTCTCCCAACTCACGCGATCCCTCCCCAGCTTGGGCGAGGGCATCACCATGACGCTGCTGGCGACGGTCCTCAGTGCGCTCCTGGCACTGCTCCTGGCCTTCGCCCTCGGTCTGGCCTCCCGCTCCCCGCGTGTACTGCTGCGCGGATCCGCACGGGTGGTGGTCGAGTTCTTCCGCGGCACCTCCCTCTACGTCCAGCTCTTCTGGCTCTTCTTCGCCCTTCCGGTGCTGGGCTTCCGGCTGGAGCCGCTGGCCTGCGCGGTCCTCGCGTTCGGCCTCAACTACGGTGCCTACGGCGCCGAAGTGGTCCGCGGTGCGGTCAACGCGGTGCCGAAGGCGCAGTGGGAGGCCACGGTGGCCCTCAACATGGGCCCGTGGCTGCGGATGCGCCGGGTCATCCTGCCGCAGGCCTGGGTCCAGATGATCCCGCCGTTCAACAACCTGCTGATCCAGTTGCTCAAGTCCACCCCGCTGATGTCCCTCGTCACCATCACCGACCTGACCTTCCAGATGGACCAGATCCGTTCGACGACGGGTGACACGGCCGCCGCCTACCTGACCCTGCTGGTGGTGTACTTCGTCATCGCCTATGCCTTCACCCTGATGATGAACGCCGTGGAGCGGGCGGCCAAGGCGCGCCTCGGCCGGAGCGATGCCCCCCGCAGCGTCAAGCGCGCCGAGCACACCGGTGCGACGGTGGCGGGTGGTGCCTGATGTGGTCCTGGGACACTGCGCTCGAGGGCCTTCCGCTCATCCTACGGGGCTTCGGGATCACCTTGCTGGCCACCGTGCTGGGCTCGCTCGTCGCCATGGTGCTGGGCCTGCTCATCGCCGTCGCACTCCGCGCACCGACCCGCTGGGTGACGGCTCCGCTCCGCGGGCTGGTCGAGTTCGTGCGCTCCACGCCGGTAATGATCCAGCTCTTCGCCGTCTGGGTGCTGGTGCCCGGACTCGACCCGCTGACCATCGGCGTCTGCGTGCTCGGCGTGCACTACGCCATGTACACCGCCGAGGTGTACCGGTCGGGCATCGACGCGGTGCCCAAGGGGCAGTGGGAGGCGTGCGTGGCGCTTTCGCTGTCTCCGGCCCGGACCTGGAGGGCCGTGGTGCTTCCACAGGCCCTGCGGAAGGTGGTTCCCGCACTCGGCAACTACGTGATCTCCATGTTCAAGGAGACGCCGTTCCTCTCGGTGATCACCGTGCAGGAGATGGTCCACCGGGCGGACGAGTTCGGCAGCGTCCACTTCGCCTACCTGGAGGCGTTCACCCTGGCCGCGGTCGTCTTCCTGGCCGCGAGCTACCCGACATCCGTCCTGATGAGAAAGCTGGAGAACCGTCTTGCCCAGTGAGCGCGCCCTGCCCTCCGAGGAGATGATCCGCTTCGACCAGGTGGTCAAGCGCTTCGGCGACCACACCGTGCTCGACCGACTCGACCTGCGGGTCCGACGTGGCGAGCGGGTCACCCTGATCGGCCCCAGCGGTTCGGGGAAGACGACGATCCTGCGCCTGCTGATGACGCTCGAACGGGTCACCGAAGGCACCATCCACGTCGCGGGGGAACCGTTCTCCCACATGCCCGGGGCCAAGGGCGACCTGGTACCGGCCGACGAGAAGTACGTGCGCGCGCACCGCCAGCGCATCGGCATGGTCTTCCAGCAGTTCAACCTCTTCCCGAACATGAAGGTGCTGGAGAACGTCACCGAGGCCCCGATCCACGTGCTGGGGCTCAGCAAGGAGGAGGCGGTGGAACGCGCCCGCGGCCTGCTCGACCTCGTCGGGCTGGCCGACAAGGAGGGCGCCCACCCGACGCGTCTCTCCGGCGGCCAGCAACAGCGGGTGGCGATCGCACGGGCGCTGGCCATGCGGCCGGACGTGCTGCTGCTCGACGAAGTGACCTCGGCGCTCGACCCCGAGCTGGTGGCCGGGGTGCTGGACGTCCTGCGGGACATCGCTACGAGCACGGACATCACCATGCTCTGCGTGACCCACGAGATGGGCTTCGCCCGTGACGTCTCCGACCAGGTCATGATGTTCGACCAGGGCAAGATCCTGGAATCCGGTTCCCCCGAGCGCCTCTTCGAGGACCCGGAACACGAACGCACCCGCTCCTTCCTCGGCGCGGTCCTCTGACCCCGTCGTGCGGGGCCACCGCCCTCCGCACGGGACCCCCGTGCGGAGGGCGGTTCCGGTCCCCCTCCCCGCACGGCGGGTCCCCCGGCGTTCGTGGGAATCCGCCGGCGCGCGGTTTCCGTTCCCGGTCACGAACGGAGGCCACATGGACCTCCCGCATCCCCACCCGGGGCGAACACCGGCCGCGTGACGGTGGGCACGCTCGAAGTAGGCGGGTGACGGCGGACGTCGGGAGGATCTGAATCGGACGGCTGCGCCACTGGCAGCCCGACCGATGGAGGGAACCATGGCCGGTTCGTGGCGCGCGCTCCGGCGCCGCATGCTGACACCGAGTCATTCGGCCACCCGTCTCTCGACGCGTGGTTTCCATGTGAAGGGCCCCGCCGCACGAGATCTCCTCGAAACCGTGGGCGGGACCTTCCTCGACGGCTACGCGTACGTGATGGAGGCGCGCACCGGCACCGAGGCGGAGCAGCGGCTCGAGGAGGTGCCCCGGCAGTTCCGCGGCTTCGCCTACGAAGGGGCCGGCATGGGCTGTGCGATGCTCGACGGCCTGTCCCCGGGCACGGGCCACCGGGTACGGGAGTTGCTCGACGGCCGGGGCGCCCGGCACCGCTACATGGTGAACGTGGGAGTCGGCTGGGCCATGGCCCGGCTTCCCCGCTTCCGCTGGAAGGCGATCGTTCCCACCGACCCGCTGCTGCGCTGGTTGGCACTCGACGGCTACGGGTTCCACCAGGCGTACTTCCGGACCCGGAAGTACGTGCACGAACAGTACCGGGAGCCGGACTTCCCCTGGCCGGCCCGCGACACCGCGGCCCACTCCTCGCGCGTCATCGACCAGGGCATCGGCCGGGCCATGTGGTTCGTCGGAGGGACCGCACCGGATGTGGTGGCCGATCTACTCGACCGCTTCCCCGCATCGCGGCGGCCCGACCTCTATGCCGGTGCCGGACTCGCCGCGGCGTACGCGGGCGGCGGGGACGAGGCGGAGCTCGGCGTCTTGTGGAAGCGCGCCGGAGCGTACCGCCCTCAGGTGGCACAGGGGGCCGCGTTCGCCGTGACGGCGCGCGTGGAGGCCGGTCTGGTCGTTCCCCACACCGCGTTGGCCGCAGGGTTCTTCTGCCGCATGGAGCCCGACGAGGTGGCCCGGGTGTGCGAGGAGGCATGGCCGGACCCGCTCCGGGACGGTGAGGTGCCCGCCTACGAGGTGTGGCGCCGACGGATCTCCGAACGGATCATCGAACACCGTGGGGCACGGACGTGAGCGGCGTGCCGGCGCCCGACGCGGTGCCAGCGGTCGATGCCCGGCCCCGGCGGCTTCCGCCGGGGCCTTCCCGTGCGATGACCGCACAACTGCTCTCCAGGATGGCCAGGGACCGGCTCGCCGTGATGAGCTCCGTGGCCGCCGCCTACGGGGACGCGGTGCGGCTGCCGCTCGGGCCCAAGACGCTGTTCTTCTTCAACCATCCTGATCACGCCAAGCACGTGCTGACGGACAACCACACCAACTACCACAAGGGCATCGGCCTGGTGCACGCCCGGCGGGCGCTCGGAGACGGCCTGCTGACCAGTGAGGGCGAGCTGTGGCGCAGCCAGCGCAAGACGATCCAGCCGGTCTTCCAGGCCAAGCGGATCGCCCGGCAGACGGGGGTGATCGCGGAGGAGGCCGCCAAGCTGGTGGCCCGGCTGCGGGCCCGGGAGGCCGGCGGCGTGCTGGTCGACGTCCGGGAGGCGATGACCGGTCTCACCCTGGGGGTGCTCGGTCGTGCGCTCCTGGATGCGGACCTCGACGCCTTCGACTCGATCGGAGAGTCCTTCGAGGCCGTTCAGAACCAGGCCATCTTCGAGATGATGTCGCTGAGCACCGTGCCCGCCTGGCTGCCGCTGGCCCGGCAGCGGCGGTTCCGGCGGGCGAGGGCGGACCTGGACCGCATCGTCGCACACCTCGCCGCCGAGCGTGCCGCGCACCCGAGCGAGGACGGTGACGACGTCCTGTCACGACTGATCGAGTCGACCCGGCGGGAGAAGGACCCGGCGACCGGTCGACGCCGGATGCGGGACGAGCTCGTGACCCTGTTGCTCGCCGGCCACGAGACGACCGCCTCGACGCTGAGCTGGGCCTTCCACCTGCTGGACGAGCATCCGCTGGTCCAGGAACGGGTCCGCGAGGAGGTCACCGAGGTCCTCGGCGACCGGTCGCCCACGATGGAGGACCTGCACCGCCTCACGTACACGACGATGGTCATCGAAGAAGTGATGCGGCTGTACCCGCCGGTCTGGATCCTGCCGCGGGCGGCTCGGGAATCGGACGAGATCGGCGGTTTCCGCGTGCCCGCCGGTGCCGACGTGCTGATCTGCCCGTACACGCTGCACCGGCACCCCGCGTTCTGGGACGCGCCGGAACGCTTCGACCCGGAGCGCTTCGCCCCGGACCGTGCGGCCGGGCGGCACCGCTACGCGTACGTGCCGTTCGGCGCCGGGCCGCGCTTCTGCATCGGCAGCAGCCTGGGCATGTTGGAGACCACCGTCGTGCTCGCCACCGTGGTGCGCGAGCTCAGGCTGTCCAAGGCACCCGGATACCCGGTGCGGCCGGAACCGATGCTGACGCTGCGGGTGCGCGGCGGGCTGCCGATGACGGTGCACTCGATCGTTTGATCCTTGGTGTGGAGG
>NZ_JBHYMF010000025.1:0-58605 GCF_042742855.1 Streptomyces sp. NPDC058877
GAGCCTTCCGCCGTGCGTTCAGACCCCCGGCGGGATGTCCCTGGCCCGGGAGCGCACCTGGAGGGCCGTCACGACCTCGACGGCGCCGACGGCGATGAGCCAGATCCCGCCGAGCACGGTGAGCACCGCGGCCGACTCCAGCGGGGACACGATGAGCACGATCCCGGCGAGCGCGCTGATGACGCCGAGGAAGATCTGCCAGCCTCGCGCCGGCATCGCCGGATCGGAGGCCGCCGCCACGGTTTGGGTGATGCCGCGGAAGAGCCAACCGATGCCGATCCAGAGCGCGAGCAGCAGGGTCGACTGCATCGCGCCCCGGAAGCAGAACAGGCCGAGCAGGATCGACAGCGCACCACTGATGAAGGCCATCACCCGCAGCGCCGTCGTGGCGTGCGTGCCGAAGGCAGCGACCAGTTGCAGCACGCCGCTCAACAGCAGGTAGAGCCCGAAGAGGACACCCGCCACCCTGAGGGAGGCGCTCGGCCAGACGAGCACGATGATGCCGAGGACCAGGGCGACGAGCCCGGCGACGAGCAGGGCCTGCCAGGCGGCGCTCGCCAGCGCGCCCAGTGGTCCGGGAGGTACGTCCGACCGCGGCCAGCGGTCGTCGGATCGGTCATGGGTTCGTGTCATGGAACGGAACCAGTCCTTTCGCGGAAGGTGGCGACACGTCAGACGTGATGGCTCGGGAGTCCGGGAAGAGCGTCTCGGCCGGTGCCGTCTGCCTTACTGCGGACGGATCCGCGCCCTGTTTCGGCGCGTGGGCGAGACGGCCCGGTTCCCCACCGCCCGACGGAGCGGACTCCGCCCCGGGAAACCGTGCGGCAAGCACGTCGCACGGCGCGACCGCGCCGGCCTGCCCCGACCGGGTGGTCCACAGCGGTGGACTCGACGGACATGCGCACCTTCTTCCCCTGGAACGAAAGCCCACTCAGTCAAGCAACAGCTCTTCCATGCCGCAAAACATGACTCAAGCGGACCATTCCCGGCTGCTCTCGACGAGCGCCCCGGAGCCGGGCCGGCCACAGTGGACGGCGTACGCGTCCGCTTCCGCACCTGGAGAACCCCATGGCTCCTCTCAACCGACGCGATCTCGGTCTGCTCGTGCTGAGGGTCGGCACCGGTGCCGTGCTCGCCGCGCACGGCACGCAGAAGCTCCTCGGCTGGTTCGGCGGCGGTGGCATCGAGGGCACCACCAAGGCGATGGAGGCCATGGGCTTCCACCCGGGCCGGGAGAGCGCGGTCGCCGCGGGGCTCGGCGAGGCGGGCGGTGGCGTCCTGCTCGCCCTCGGGCTCGCGACCCCGGCCGCCGGCGCCGCCGCGGCCGGCGCCATGGCGGGAGCCGTCGCCGTGCACGTCCCGGCCGGCTTCTTCGCCCAGGGCGGCGGCTACGAGTACCCCGCCTTCCTCGGCTTCACGGCCGCCGCCGTCGGCATCGCCGGCGCCGGTCGCTACTCCCTGGACCACGCCACCGGACACGTCCTCGACCGGCCCTGGGTGGTCGCCACCGCCTTCCTCGGCACGGCGATCGCCGCGGCGGCCGTCGTCGGCCGACGAGCCCAGGAGCGGACCCCCTCCGACTCCGATCCGGAACAGGAATAGCGGGCACCGGGGGAGGGGGACCGTACGCGTCCATCGCACGGGAGGGTTAGGCTCGCCGTAGAGGAAGGGACGGGCGCCGCGCATGAAGATCGATCTGACGGACACCAACTCCAGCAAGATCAACAAGGCGATCCTGCGGGGCCGCAGGGCCGTCGGCACCCCCGCCGTCGGTGCCGTGCTCACCCTCGTCGTCGTCACCGACGAGGAGAACGCCTACGACTCGGTCAAGGCGGCCAACGAGGCCTCCCGGGAACACCCCTCCCGCACCCTCGTGGTCATCAAGCGCCACGCCCGCACCCCCCGCGAGCGGCACGAGAACCGATTGGACGCCGAGGTCCGGCTCGGCACCGATGCCGGGTCGGGCGAGACGGTGCTGCTCCGGCTCCGCGGCGAAGTCGGTGCCCGCGCCGACTCCGTGGTCCTGCCCCTGCTCCTGCCGGACGCACCCGTGGTCGTCTGGTGGCCCGTTGACGCCCCCGACGTGCCCTCCCGGGATCCCTTGGGCTCGCTCGCGCAGCGCCGCATCACCGACATGTACGCGGTCGAGGACCCCCTCGCCGCACTGGAGGCCCGGGCCGCCTCGTACGCTCCCGGTGACACCGACCTGGCGTGGACCCGGCTCACTCCTTGGCGCTCGATGCTGGCCGCAGCGCTCGACCAGGCGCCGCTCGCGATCACTTCGGCGGCCGTCGAGAGCGAGGCGGAGAACCCCAGTGCCGAACTCCTCGCCCGCTGGTTCGAGGTTCGACTCGGCATCCCCGTCGACCGGGTCGTCACTGACGGGCCGGTCGTCACGGCCGTCCGCATGGGTACTGCCGGCGGCGAGATCCGCATCGACCGGCCCGAGGGGCCGGTCGCGCGGCTCGCCATCCCCGGCCAACCCAACCGGGTCCTCGCTCTGAAGGTCAGGACCACCGCGGAGCTCATCGCCGAGGAGTTGCGCCGGCTCGACCCGGACGAGGCGTACGCGGCAGCCCTGAGCGGACGTGCCTGACCCCGGTCCGAAGGGCCGTCAGACGGCCGGGCCGGGCTTGGCGAACACCATGACGTAGTCGGCCGTCTCCCGGACCCGTTGGACCTCGGGGTCCGGGAGCGCGAGGAGGCGCGATCGCGTTTCCTCCACGAGCCGATCGGCTCCCTCGCCTCCGATCGCCCATGCCCCCGTGAACAGGCCGCGCGACAAGGAGCGGGCCATGTCACGGGGCGAGAGCCGGAAGGTCACGGGCCGTTCGGACGCCCTGCCCCGGTAGACCAGCCCACTGGCTTCTGCGATCGGGGCCAGGACCCACGGTCCGTCCTGGCGGGTACGGTCGGGATCGAGCCGTTCCTCCAGATCGCCGACGATGCGCCCGATGTCGTCCGTGGGGCGAGTGCCCCCGGCGGGGACCACCAAATAGCGACCACCCGGTCGCAGCACCCGGGCGACCTCGTCGAAGACCTGCGCGTGGTTTGGACCGGCGTGCAGCAGCCAGGTGGACACCGCCTGTGCCACCGACCCCGTCCGCACCGGCAGGCGACAGGCGTCGGCCACCACCACCCGGGGGCCGAGTCGGTTCCGGGCCCGGGCGAGCATTCCGGGCGACAGGTCCAATCCGTGCACCCGATGTCCGCGTGCGGCCAGTTCGGCCGCGACGATTCCGGTGCCCACACCGATGTCGAGCACCGGAAAACCCGGATCGAGTAACGGGACGAGCATGTCGGCGAAGCCGGCCGCTCGCGCCGTGCCGCCGCGCGATGCGTCGTAGTCCGGCGCGATCACGTCGAACTGCGCTTTCCCGGGCATCGGTTCCACTTCTCGTCCCCTCTCCGTCGTCGGGTGCCGGGTCAGACCTCGGGGGTGAAGACCACGGGCAGCGTGGCCATGCCGCGCAGGATGCCCTCGCGGCGGCTCAGATCCGCGTCCGGGTCGGCGAGCCGCAGGTCGGGGAACCGCTGCAGCAGGGTCCCGACGGCGATCCTGGCTTCCACCCGGGCCAGTGGGGCGCCCAGGCAGAAGTGCATCCCGTGGCCGAAGGCGAGTTGTTGGGGCACTTCACGACGTGCGACGTCGAGGACGTCCGGACGGTCGTAGCGGTTCGGATCGCGGTTGGCCGCGGCCAAGCCGATGATGATCATTTCGCCGGGCGGGACGGTGACCCCACCGATCTCGTACGCGTCGACCGTGAAGCGCGCGACGCCCCGGCTCACCGGCCCCTCGTAGCGCAGCAGTTCCTCGATCGCCCCGGGCAACAGGGAGGGGTCCTTCCGAAGTGCTGCGCGCTGTTCCGGGTGGCGCAGGAGCGCGTGGACGCCGTTCGCGATGAGGCTTGCGGTCGTTTCGTGGCCGGCGAGGGTGAGCAGGACGGCCATGGCCGTCAACTCGCGGTCGCTGATCTTCTCCTCGGCCTGCGCCGCGCACAGGGCGCTCAACAGGTCGTCCTGCGGGTCGGCCTTGCGGGATGCGATCAAAGGCTGGAAGAAGTCGATGAGTTCGGCACGTGCCCGGGCTCCCTTCGCCAGTCTTTCCGGGGTGTTGGGCGGCATGATGAGGCCGACGGCGAGTCGTGCGAAGTCCGGCTGCCCCTCGGCCGGGATGCCGATGAGCTCGCTGAGCACGGCCATGGGCAGCGGGAGCGCGAACTCGGATACCAGGTCTGCGGAGCCGCGCTTCGCCATCGCGTTCAGCAGGGCGTCGGTGTGGGCCTGGACCCGGGGAGCCAGTTGTTCCACCCGGCGGAAGGTGAAGGACTTGGAAGCGAGGTTGCGCAGTCGGGCGTGGTCGTCCCCGTCGGCCACGAGCATGCTGGCCATCAGGACGTTGGTGCGCTCCTGATGAGCCATCTCCTCCTTGAGTCCCTTGACCCCGACGGGGCTGCTGCTGAGACGCGGGTCGGTCAGAGCGGCCACGGCTTCGTCGTAGCCGGTGACCATCCAGACCTCAAGAGTGGGATTCAGTCGGACGCGCTGGACGACTCCGTGCTCGCGGATGCGCTCGAACACGGGGTAAGGGTCGGGCTGTTGAGCAATGTTTACCGGGACATCGTGAACGATTGTCTGGTCTTGACCGCTCATCTTCCTTGACTCCCCGCAGATTTGTGAAAGATCTGAGTCAAGCAGTCATACCAGTAGCTCTAGTTGCGTGGTAGCGTCACCGGCGCTCGGCTCGGATGATGCATGGGGAAAGACCGGCGTTCTGCCGGTGAGGCACCAGCGAGGCGTTCCACCCACCGGTGACTTCGGCGTCTCGTACCGCTCGACTCGTCAGCAGTCACGACCTCGATCAGGTCCGATGCGCAGGGGGAGACGTTTCGTGGAGCAAGCGGCAGCCGTGGACCCGATTCTCGATCTGGCCCGTCCGTCGATCCTGCGGAACCCCTATCCCGCCTATGCCCGGCTGCAAGAGGCGTCGCCGGTCTTCTGGCACGAACTGCTCGGTTCCTGGGTGCTGACCCGGCATGCCGACTGCCTTGCCGTGCTCACCGACGGCGATCGGTTCGCCTCCGACTGGCGCCGTGCGGGCGAGGACGTTCCCGCTCCGCTGTTGAGCGTGCAGACGCTCGACCCACCGGAACACACCGCCGTTCGACACCTGTTGCTCGACGGCTTCCGATCCCAGGACCACCGGGGACGGCAGGAAGGGCTGGAACGGGAAGTCGCCGACCTGCTCGCGGTGTTGGCCGACAAGCCCTCCTTCGACCTCGTCGGCGAGCTCGCGGAACCGGTGGCCCTCCGCTCCGTCACCGCCTTCCTCGGCGTTCCCGCACCCGCGCTCGACTGGTTCGTCCCCGTGTCCCGCGCGGTCGTCGACGGGATGGACGCCGGCCTCTGGCCCGAGAAGCACGAGCCGGCGGTCTCGGCCCGCGCCCAGTTGGCGGAGTACGCCGGCGGATGGCTCGCGGATCCGCCGAAGGAGGGGCTCATCGCCCACGTGGCGGAACACGCACCGGACAGCGGCGTCGCAGAAACGGTCATGCGGAACAGCCTTCGCGCGGTGCTCCACGCCGGTTACGAATCCGCCTCACGGCTGCTCGGCAATGCCTCGGCCGCCCTCCTCACCACCCCCGGAGCGTTCGAGGCCTTCCGGGCCGGCTCCACCACGGCCGTGGACGAACTCATTCGTTACGACGCACCCGTCCAGGCGGACGCCCGGGTGTGCGTCGCCGACACCGAACTGGGTGGCATCACCATCAGGGCGGGTGATCCGGTCACGCTCCTCCTCGGAGCGGCCAATCATGACCCGCTGCGCTTCGACCACCCCGCAGAGCTGCGACTCGACCGCGCCCCGAACCCGCACCTCGGTTTCGGACGCGGGGCCCACGCCTGCCTTGGCGCATCCATGGCGATCCGGCTCGCCGGATCGGTCCTCGGTGCGCTGGTCAGGGACTATCCGGACGCGCGGGCCGTCGCGGAACCGAGCCATCGACGCAACCTGACCCTCCGCGGCCTCGACCGCTTCGAGGTCACGCTGCGTCCACGAGTGGGGGAGGAGGCACGGACATGAAGTACTGGCACTGAAACCAGCGGGCGCGGGTCCTTCCGGGAGACGGACGCCACGCCGGTGCACGGTTCGCGTGCGCCCCGCCGGAGCCCGGGTCCGCGATGCGGCTCGGGCTCCGGCCCGTCTTCCCGAGGGGCGTCGTCCCGGGCCGGCCGCTCGACCGCCCGGGGCCGTCACCGCCGTGCGGTTCCCGTCCACCGGCGGGAGCGGCCGAGTCGCCCCCGACGCGCCGACCACGGCCGTGGCGGGCCACCGCAGCGAGGGCGAGGCGCTGTGCACCGGGAACACGTCGTTTTGCGTCCGGAGTTGCTTACCCCCGGAGGAGAGCGGGGGAGAAGGCCCCACGGAGGCGTCGAAGGCCTGGTTCGACACTCGACGGACCGCCCCCGTGCCCGCGGCGTGCGCACGTCCGCCTTCCAAGAGGCCGCTCGGGCGGACACTCCGCGTGGTGAACGCCGTGCGAACGCCGTCCGACCGTCGCCCGTGACATCCTCGGGCGAGCCGCGCACATCGCTTCGAAAGCGTGGGAAACCTCGGCCCGTGTGGAGGGACATCTTGCTGATCAGCCACGTCCTACGTCATGAGGTCCTGCATGTGGCCCTCCATCGAGACCTGGACGTCACCAACCGCGCCGCAGCGGCCCTCCAGATCCAAGCCCTCGTCCAGGAGTACCGACCCGTCCGGGTGGTCATCGACGTTCCGACGGCCGACCCCAGCCCCGCCACGCTCAGCGCCCTCGCCCGCGCCCACCGCATGTGCGCAGGCCTCGGCGTCCCCCTCGTGCTCAACGGGGCCAGCGATCGTACGTGCCGCCTCCTGGAAGCCAACGGCGCCTGAGGCGGCCCCGGGTTTCCCCACCCCGTGGAGCGTCACCCCCGTTCACCGGCGCCCCGTGTCCTCCCGCACGACCTGGAGCGGCCCTCGCCGGCCGATGCCGCCGCCCCTTCCTCGCTCCTGACGGGAGAGGGACGCACGGGTCCTGGTGCAGTCGTGCCTCGCCCCGGACGTCCAGCACTGGAACCGCCCCGGTCTGCTGACCACCGCCACGCCCCGGGAGGAGACCACGCGCTGGAAGCTGCGGTGGCGGAACGAGGAGGCTGCCCTTTGGGCATCGCTCCCGTGGACGCTGACGTCCCTGTCGGATCGATCCGCCTTGCCGACCTGGATCTGCGAGGCGGCAAAGGCGAGTTCGCCCGCATCCGGGGAGCGGCCTGTCGGGCACGATCGGTACCGGGCCCTCGCCCTCGGAACCCATGCCCCGCCCTCGAAGCGCGCCTCGACGAGCAGGCGCGAGGCTAGACGACCGTGGCCGGCCATGCCCCGCGGCCCAGCAGATCGAGGACGAGCGCGGCGATGTTCCACGCGTCGTCCTCTCCGCGGTGATGGCGTCCTTCGAGCGGCAGTCCGGCCAGCTGGAGGGCGTGGTTCATGCCGGGTTTCTTGCGCAGTCCATGGGCCGCGGCGAATACGGCCTTGGCGTTGGTGTGGGTGCGCTCAGTTGGATGGCCGAACGGGTAGGCCACCCCGTCAGCCCGACTCTGCCGAGCGAATTGCCGGCGGTCGTACTCGCCCCAGCTCGCCCAGGGGCGCTCTCCAGCCTCGTACTCCTCGACGAGGATCCGGCACGCCTCGGCGAAGGAGACGCCCCGTTCCACCTCGGCTTGTGTCAGTCCGGTCAGTTCAGTGCAGAAGTCGCTCACCTTCGACCGGACGGGGCGGACCAAGACGCGATGCCGGGACAGACGGCGTCCTGCCGACACGTCCACGACGGGCAGACCGATCTCGATGATCTCGTTCACGGAGCCGGGCGGCGGCTGCCCGTCCCAGCAGGTGGCTTCCACATCAATGACGTTCAGCAGAGTGGATTCGTGACGCATGGGGCCGAGGGTAGGGATGCTCGCCCGCTTCCGACACCTCGATTTCTGCACGTCCACGCCGTCACCGCCGCACCGACTTCTTCGACGCCAACCTCACGCCTTGACCTGAACCGGCTCCCACCCTGTGCCAACCCCCGAAGGATTGACGAGCTCCACCGCTCAGCCCCCCGAGATGCCTTTTCTTCCATGACGAGTCGACGAGTCCTCGGTGAAGGGGCTGAGCATGCGACGCAAGGCGTCCTTCTCCGGCCTCCAGCCGGCGTCGTGCAGGCCGAGTGCCGCGTCGGTGCGGGCGCGGTCGAAGCGTTGGCGGTTGGTGAGGTACGGGGAGTACACGGCCAGCATCCTGTGGAGCCGCCGGTCCTCGGGGTGGCGGTGGTCGGCGTCGGCCCGGAACGTGGGGGCCGGCCTGCCGGCGTTGGCGACCATCGCTTCCAGTGCTTCGCCCGTGGGGGCCGCCGCGGGATTCGTGAGGTGGTAGTGGCCCGTCGGTGCGTCGCGCAGGTGAAGCCGGGCTGCCTGTTCCGCGACGTGGTCGATGGGAATCAGGTCGAAGGGTTCCTCGGGCAGCGCACTGATCCGGGGGCTTCGTCCGGGGGAGGCGGACAGCAGGTGCGCGGCGATCAGGCGTTGGACGGTGAACAGGCCGCTGGGCGTACCGGGGTAGCGCAGGGTCTGGCTGTGACCCACGATGATGCTGGGGCGCATCACCCTCACGGGCAGGTCGAGGGCGCGCGCGAGTCGGCGTTCGGCGGAGAGCTTGCTGGCTTCGTAGGGGTTGCGTGGGCGGGCTTGGAGGACCGGCCCCTCGGTGATCGTTCCCTCGTTCAGCCCTGCCACGTATGCGGTGCTGATGTAGTTGAAGGTGCGGGTGGGAAGCTGCTGGGCGAGTCGGACCATTCTTTCGGTGCCTGCTCGGTTGGCTGCGAAGGAGCGGCGGCGCTCCGCGGGGCGGAAGAGCATGAGCGCGGCGCTGTGCCAGACCTCCACCTCGTTTCGTCCGGCCGGCAATCCCGGACCTGGGGGGTGGGGGTCCGTGAGGTCGAAGGGCAGGGCGCGGCTGTGACGCAGCGCCTTCTGCGTCGTCTTGGCGCAGGTTCCGTATGCCGCCGCGGCCTGTCGGAGCGTGTGGTGCAGGCGATGGGTGGGGTCACCGGATCCGGGGCGAACCAGGCAGACCATCAAGTCGTCTGTTTCTGCGGCTAGTTGGAGTACGAGTGCTGCGCCGAGCAGGCCGGTGGCACCCGTGAGGAGATGTGTGGTGGGCATGTGCTGTCCCTACGCTGTGGACTGTGTGGGCCGGAAGGCCAGAGCGGTGTTGTGGCCGCCGAATCCGAAGGAATGGCTGAGGGCCAGCGAGACCGGTGTGCTGCGACTCTCGCCGCGGACGGTGTCGAGGTCGTACTCGGGGTCCGGGTCGCGGAGATTGCCGATGGGCGGGATGGTGCCGCGGGAGACGGTGAGGGCCGTCAGAGCCGCTTCGACTGCCCCGGCGGCGCCCAGGAGGTGGCCCAGCACGCCTTTGGGCGCGGTGACTGCGGGGCGGTGCGGGAACAGCCGGTTGACCATGCGCGCTTCCGCAGCGTCGTTGAGGGCCGTACCGGTGCCGTGGGCGTTGATGTGATCGACCTCGCTGGTGAGGGCACCTGCTTGTTCGAGCGCCCGGTGGACTGCGAGGGCGGCTCCTTCGCCGTCGGGATGGGGCGCGACCGGATGGTGGGCGTCACACGACGCGCCGTAACCCGACAGCAGGGCGTACCCGGGACGCCCTCGGGCGGATGCCTTCCGGGCGGGTTCCAGCACCAGGACTCCGGCTCCTTCCGCGATGACGAAGCCGTCACGGGCCCGGTCGAAGGGGCGGCTGGCTTCGGCGGGATGCTCCGTGTGCTTGGAGAGGGCTCCCATCCGGTCGAAGGCGCTGACCAGAAGCGGGTGCACCGAGGCATCGGCCGCTCCCGCCACGGCCACGTCGCAGGCCCCGGCGCGCAGCAGGTCCCAGGCCGTACCGATGGCGGTGGCACCGGATGCACAGGCTGTCGCCGTGGCCAGCACGGGTCCTCTGGCGCGCAGTTGGATGGCCACCTGTCCGGCGGCCATGTTGGGCAAGCACATCTGCAACAGCATCGGTGACAGATAGCGCGGACCTTCAAGGAGAAGTTTGGCGTGCTGCTGCAGCTGTGTGCCCAGGCCCCCGGTGCCGGTGCCGAGGACGACCGCCACGCGATCGCCGTCCCAGGCCGCCGGGTCGAGCCCGGCATCCGCGACCGCCTCCGCCGCCGCCGCCAATGCGAACTGTGCGTAGCGGTCGAACTGCCAGGGCCGTGGGTCAGGAACGTGGAGCGGCGGTTCCCACCCGGGAACGCGGCAGGAGATGTCGACGGCCAACCCCGCCAAGTCGGGGTCGGCCCGCGCGGTCGAGCGACCGCCGCAGACGCGCTCCCAGCTCACCTCACGGCCGATGCCGGCGGGTGTCACCAAGCCGACTCCGGTGACGGCCACCGCGTCAGCGAGCGTGCTCATTGCACTTCCGGGGCTACCCCGGACAGCAACTCCGAGGCCTGCGCGAGGGTCGTGCCGGGTAGGGCCTGTGCGTCGTCCACCTCCACCCCGAGCTGTTCCGACAGGACGACGAACACTTCGACGACCGCAATGGAGTCCAGCCCGAGGTCCTGGAAGGTGCTCTGCCCGGTCATCAGGTCTCGGCGAACTTGGAAGCGTTCCTGCAGCATGGTGGTGAGCAACTGGTACTGCACGGTGTTTTCCGGCATGGGGGATCTCCTCGTTGCATGGGTGTGGGGGAGCGGGCTCACGCTGATGGCGCGGCCCGATGAGGACACGGGTGGGAAGGGGCGTGGCGTGCGCTTCGGTGCGTCAGATGCGGGTGACGGTTGACGTCTGTCGGCTCGCCGGCCAGGTGAGGGTCGCGGCGCCCCACGCCAGGCCCCCGCCGAACGCTGTCAGCAGGGTGCGGCTTCCCGGGCTGACGCTCCCCTGGGACAGGGTTTCGGCGAGTACCAGGGGGATCGATGCGGACGAGGTGTTGCCGACGTCGCGGATGTTGCCCAACCGGCTGGCCGACGGGACGTTGAGCCGCTCCGCCACGGCGTCGAGGATCCGCTGGTTGGCTTGGTGGCCGATGAAGGCACCGAGGGATTCGGGAGACCACCCGGACCGCTTCAAGACCTCCTCGGAGGCGGACGACATGTGGCGGACGGCCTGACCGAACACCTCTCGCCCGCGCATCCGCACGAACCGCTCGCCGCGCGGCACGGGTGCTTCATGAGGCGAACCGTCTGGGGGATAGGGCTGCCGTGCCCCGCCTGCGGCAATGGAGATCAGATCACTGCGAGTCCCGTCGCTGGCTACGACCACGGAGTGGAGCGCACCGGGCTCCCCGGGGTGCCCGCCGCGGAGCACCACGGCGCCGGCACCGTCACCGAACAGGACTGCCGTGTCCCGGTCCTGCGGGTCGATGATGCGCGTCAGCGTGTCCGCGCCGACCACCAGGACGCGTTGGGCGGCCCCTGACCTGATCCATGCGTCGCCCACGGCGAGGGCATAGAGGAATCCGGCGCAGGCAGCGGCGACGTCGAAGGCCGCTACGCCGGACAGGCCGATGCGCGCCGCGACTTCCGGAGCGGTGGCGGGGCAGCGCCGGTCAGGCGTGGTGGTGGCCAAGAGGAGCAGCCCGATCCCCGATGTCCCGGTGGGGCAGGACGCCAGTGCGCCCTTGGCTGCGGCAGCCGCCAGATCTCCCGTACTGATCTCGGGCGCGGCCCAGTGCCGGTTGTGGATGCCGGTGCGCTCGGCGATCCACTGGTGAGAGGTGTCCAATCCGGTGAGGGCCAGCTCGTCATTGCTGACCGCTCGTCGCGGCAGGGCTCCGCCCACGCCGTCGATCACGGATGCGTTCGGATCAGCCACCAAGAGGAGCCTTTCTCCCGAAGTGACGACTCGTGCAGCAATGCGTGCGGCATGCGCCCTGGATTCGCCATCCGAGTACCGCCGGACGGGGCAGGGCTCGCTGCGATGTGCGTGACAAAGCAAGACCTCTCGACGTTTCTGTAAACGGTCCGAAACTCAAGGTAATCAGCCTCGCGCCCCTGCGCGACACGAGCGACGGGTCCCTCGTTCGCCACTCGATGCCCCGGCCGTCTGGGCGCACACGAGCCACTCCGTCTCATGATGAAAAACGGCCCCCCGGCTGGCGCATTGCGCTTGCCGTACCCGGTGACGGTCAGCCGTGCCCGACGGGGCGGCCAGGTCGACCGAGGTACCCAGCCGAACCGGCTGATGCGCGCACGGCCGGGTACGACAGGATCCGGACCGGCTCGACCGGCCTGCCTCCTCGTAGCGACTGCTACACGGTCTTCGCGGTGTCCGGGGGAAACCCCCACCTCGTTCTCCAGGCGCGTCTCGGCCACGGGGACACCACCGGCCCGGAGGAAACGGCGAGGCCCACTCATACGGGCTCGTTGGGGACTCAGCAACGGGCGCGATGAGCGCCGCCGCGCAGACGGCACACGTCGTAGCGTGCCCCGGTCGCTGCGAAGGTCCCGAGGACGGTGAGGTGGGCATGAGAATGTCAGGGGTGGGCGGGTGCGGGCGCTGGGCGTCGTTCTTCCGCTCTCCATGGACCGGTACGGGTGCGCGGATGGTGCTGGCCGGTGTGTGGTGCTGGGCCGGCTGGGCGAAGTTCCTGCATCCGGAGACTTCCGTGTACGCGGTCCGCGCCTACCGTGTCCTTCCCGAGGGGCTGGTCCATCCGGTCGGATACGGTCTTCCGGTCCTGGAGCTCGCGCTGGCCGTGCTGCTGGCCGCCGGTGTGATGACGCGGTTCGCCGCAACGCTCTCGGCCCTTCTCCTCCTGGCGTTCCTCGCGGCGATCATCCAGGCGTGGGCGCGGGGCATGAGCATCGACTGCGGGTGCTTCGGCGGCGGCGGAGCGGTTGATCCCGGCCAGACCCGGTACGCCGCGGAGATCATCCGCGACCTGGCGTTCCTGGCCGTGAGCGCGCTGCTGATCCGACGCCCGCGCACCCGCCTGTCGGCCGGTGCCGCGCTGCCTTGATCCTCGTCTTCCCCCGTTTTCCCTCCGCCGTCCGCTCGTCCGCATGTCTCTTGTCCCGAGAATCACGATTGGTTGTCCGATGGCCAAGCCCTACCGTTCCCCCGCCTCCGGCAGCGCCCGCGCGCGACTCGCCGCCGCACGACGGCAGGAAGCCGAACGCGCCCGCCGCAGGAAGACGCTCATCCGGACCGCTGTGACCGGTGTCGCGCTGGCCGCGGTGGTGACCGTGACGATCGCCGTCCAGTCGTACAAGGACGGGGACGACCGGCCCGTCGTGATCCCCCGGGGCGCTGCCGGGCCGGAGGGGCTGGTCATCCCCACGGGCGACGATGACGCTCCCGTGACGCTTGCCGTCTACGAGGACTTCCGGTGCCCGGGCTGCGGGCAGGTGGAAGACAGGCTCGGGCCGACGATCAACAAACTGCAGGACGAGGGCAAGCTCCGGGTCGAGTACCACGTGCTGTCCCTGGTCGACAGCATCGTCCCGGGCAAGGGCTCGCTGTACGCGGCCGGCGCGGCGGCCGCGGCGCAGGACGCGGGCAAGTTCCGCGAGTACCACGACGCGCTCTTCGAGAACCAGCCGGAGGAAACGGATGACGCCTTCGGGGACAAGGATTTCCTGCTCACCCTGGCCGAGGGGATCGACGGTCTGAACACTCCCGAATTCACCGAAAGCGTCAGGGCGGGAACGCACGACACCTGGGTGAAGAAGGTGCAGCGGACGTTCGACCGGCAGACCGCGATCCCGGGAACCCCCGCCATGTTCCTCGACGGTGGGGAAGCCGACCTCCTGAAGGACCCGCAGCACCCCCTCACCGCGGAACGCCTCACCGAGTTGGTCAACGCCGCGGCGCAGGCGGAGACCGGGCAGTGAGCGGGAATCGGTACGCCGCTCACCGACCGGGGACTCGACGTACCCGCGCCGCAGGACCCGGGGCGGAGCTCCCCGGACGTCCACGGGCCGGACGTTCCGCGCCGTCCGAGACCCGGGGGCCTTCCCGGCCCCGGGCCACGCCGGCGGTCACGACGGCCGCCGGGCGATGGCCAGGAGGTCGCCGGCCGGCCCCTGGAGACGCTGCCCGGTCGGCCATACGGCGCGCAACGACCGGGTCAGGTCAACGGCATCGACCGTGATCATGGCCAGGCGGCGGGCGCGGACGTCGTCCTGGACCGAGAGGCTGCTCATGACGGCCGGCCCCGCTCCCGAAACCGTCGCCGCCTTCACCGCGGCCGTGGAGGCCAGCTCCAGCGACGGCGTCTCGGGTCCGCCGTGGGCGGCCAGGGCACGGGCCAGGACCTGGCGGGTGCCGGAGCCCTGCTCACGCATGATCAGGGGAGTGCGGGCCAGCTCCTGAGCCGTGACGGGTGCGCGGCGGCGGGCCCACGGGTGATGCGGGGCCGCGACGACCACGAGTCGGTCCGTGGCGATGACCGTCGCGTCGAGGCCCGGTGGGACGGTGGCGCCCTCGATGAAGCCGATGTGTGCTTCGCCCGTCAGGACCTTCTCGGCGGCAGAACGGGAGTTGTCGACACTCAGCGCGATCGCCGTGCCGGGCCGCTCCTGTCGTAGGACGACGAGCCAGGGCGGCAGTAGGTACTCGGCGATCGTGAGGCTCGCCGTCACGCGCAGTCGGTTGTCGCGCCGCGCCCGCAGTGAGTCGATTCCCGCGTCGAGCGAAGCCGCGTGTTCCAGGAACGGGCCGGCCCACCCGGCGACCAGGGCACCGGCCGGAGTCAGTCGGGAGCCATTGAAGGAGCGCTCCACGAGGCCCACCCCGATCTGCTGTTCCATGGCGCGCACCCGGGCCGATGCGGCCGACTGGGTGATGCCGAGCTGCGTCGCGGCCTTGCCGAGACTGCCCCGCTCGGCCACGGCCAGCAGCAGTTCGAGAGAGGTGAGGTCGGGAATGCGGCGTAGCGAGCTCATGGACGGATGGTAGCTTCCACGTCTTTATGACTTTTTGTGCACTTGGGCGAGGCGTCCCGGTGGCACCCGGTGAACGGGTACGTCACCGTGACGTCATGCCCCTCTCGGATCCACCGGGTGTCGCTCCCCGGGAGACTGCCGCGCGGCGTCTGCTCGGTGACCTGTCGCACCCGCACGAGGCCTTCCGCCATCTGGGCCCGAACTGGTACGCGTCGGTGATGGGCACGGCCATCGTGGCGAACGCCGGCGCGACCCTGCCGGTCCGCATCCCCGGGCTGCGGACCTTCGCCACGGCCGTGTGGGGGCTGTCGCTGGTCATGCTCGTGGCGCTGCTGGCGGCCCGCGCGGTCCACTTCGTACGCCATCCGGACCAGGCGCGTGCCCACCTCTTCGACCCGACGGTCGCTCCGTTCTACGGATGCCCCCCGATGGCCCTGCTCGCCGTGGGGGCCGGGACCCTCCTGGTCGGCAAGGACGTCATCGGCGCCGACGCCGCACTGGTGCTGTCCTGGACCTTGTGGGTCCTCGGCACCGCGCTCGGCCTGACGGTGGCCGTGACCGTGCCCTTCCTCATGATCACCACGTACGAGCTGAAGCTGCGCAGCGCCTCGACCGCTTGGCTGCTGCCGATCGTGGCTCCCATGGTCTCGGCGGCCACCGGCCCCCTGCTGATCCCCCACCTGCCCGCCGGTCAGTGGCGGGAAGCGATGCTGCTGGGCTGCTACGCGATGTTCGGGCTCAGCCTGATGGCGACGCTGCTCATCCTGCCCACCGTGTGGGCGAAGCTGGTCCAGCACAAGGTGGGACCGCTCCACATGACACCCACCCTGTGGCTCGTGCTCGGACCGCTCGGCCAGTCCACCACCGCCGTCAACTCGCTCGGCGACGTGTGCTGCGGAGCCGTGGACGCACAGCTCGCCTCCGCGCTGCGGATGTTCGCGATCGTCTACGGCGTGCCCGTCATGGGATTCGCCGTGATGTGGATGGTCCTGTCCGCCGCCGTCACCGTGAGCGCCGTCGCGAACGGGATGCCCTTCGCGCTGACCTGGTGGGGCTTCACCTTCCCCGTGGGCACGTGCGTCACAGGGGCATCGGGCCTGGCCCTGCACACCGGCCTCTCCCTCTATTCCTGGATGGCCGTGACCCTCTACGCCCTGCTGCTGGGGGCCTGGGCCGTCACCGCGACCCGCACCGCGATCGGTGCCGGACGGGGCGCTCTCTTCCTTCCGCCCCGTTAGCGTCCCTGCTCCCGGGGCACGGACGCGTCGCCGCGCGGGACGGCGGGCTCCACAGCGGATTCCGACTGAGTCGACCGGCGCGGTCGTCGCTGTAAGTACGGGTGATTCCGGTGTGAGGGGTGCGGTTCCGGCTGAGCCCGTTCGGCATCGGAAAGGTCTTGATGCCCCGCATCAAGCGGAACGATGCCCGGCCGGTCACTCACCCATCAGACGCGTCCTGACGCAGCGCGGCGGCGACCAAGCCTCCGAGGGCCTCGCGCCGAACTTCGCCGCCGCTCACCAGCCGGTCGAAAACCAATCCGTCGATGCAGGTCAGCAGGGTGTGGGTGCGGTTCTCGACGTCCGTGACGCCGTGTGCGGCGAGGAACAGTCGGACGGCTTCGCGACCGGCGTTCTCGCGGGGCGCGAGGATCTCGCGCAACTCCGGGTCGCGCACGCTCTCGACGGCACAGGCGTAGCGGGCGAGCGAGCGAGCGGTGACGGCCCTCGCCGGTGAGTCGCTGTCGGACGAGCATTCCCATGGCGTTCACCAGCTGCTCGACGGTGTGCAGGGGCGGAAGCCCTTCGTCGGTCGTGTGCAGTTCCGCCTGGTCGAGTTGGACCAGGCGCGTGACGAGCGCGGTGAGCAGTGCGGTCCGGGTGCGGAAGTAGGCCGAGGTGGTGCCCGGCGGCATGGCGGCCTTGCGGTCGACCGCGCGGTGGGTCAGGCCGCGCATCCCTCACATCGCCCTCTTGGACGGGAGGGCCGAGTGGCACGCCGTCCTCAGCCTCCCCGCCGGGACGCGATTCAGCGACCCGCTGACCGAGCTGCGCCGACGGTTCCACGTCTGGCACGACCCGATTCCCGCCCTGCTCGACGCGACCCGGCCCGCCGCCGTGCTCCACCACGACGTCAACGAACTCCGCACGCCACTCCCCTCGTACACGGCCGGCCGGATCGCCCTGCTCGGTGACGCGGTACACGCGATGCCCCCCCACCTCGGGCAGGGCGCCTGTCAGGCGCTGGAGGACGCGGTCAGCCTGGCTGCCGCCCTCGGCGCCGAGCCCACCGTCGAGGCCGCGCCCGCCCGCTATGACGCCGAGCGCCGGCCGCGCAGCCAGGCCGTTGCGCGGGCCGCCCGGCAGGCCGGGAGAATGGGCCAACAACTCTCCCACCCCCTGGCCGTCGCCCTGCGGAACACGGCGATGCGCCTGACGCCATCCGACGCCGCAACGCGCATGATCCTGCGACACCACTCCTGGGTCCCGCCGCGACTGAACTGATCCGATGCGCGCGGCGCCAACTCGTGGCCAGGCGTTTTCCGGAGCGCGTGCGGCCCGTCCGGTGAAAGGCGCGGAGGCGCGGCGACGGGCTGCCGTCGCATCCGTCGCGGTGGGGAAGCAAGGCGGCGGCCTGCTGAACGCTTCGGGTTCCGTACGACTCGCGTCGTGTGCCGGCGTGCAGGGCCGCTCCGCTCGCCGGCGCAGCCGGTCCGGTCGGCAGCCGGTGACCCCCGATGCCCACTGCCGTCCGGGAACGCCGTCCCGCTGTGGCCGTCCAGGAACCCCGTGGGCTTGCCCTCGCCCCGGAACGCCCGACACCAGGGCGGGTCGGGCGGTCGAGCACGGGCTTCTGCGACGCCTCTCAGGGGCCGCCGCGGGTCATCAGGGCGCCGACTGCAGCCAGGGGCGGCGTCCCGGTCCGGTCGGGTGGGTGCCGGTGGTGCCCATGACCACCGAGTAGAGGCTGGTCTCCGCGGCGATGAAGAGACGGTTGCGCTTGGCACCGCCCCAGGAGATGTTGGCGACCGCCTCGGGGACGTTCAGTCGTCCGATCAGGGTGCCGTCGGGGTCGTAGCAGTGCACGCCGTCGTCCATCGCGGCGACCCAGAGCCGTCCGCCGTCGTCGAAGCGGAGGTTGTCGAAGCGGGCCTTCTCGCGGGCCCCCGCTTCGGCGAAGACCTTGCCGTCGGACAGGGTGCCGTCGTCGCGCACGTCGAAGACCCGGATGCAGCCCGCCCGGGTGTCGGAGACGAACAACTGCCGCTCGTCCGCGGAGAAGACCAGGCCGTTCGGTGCGCCGAAGCAGTCCGCGACCAGTTGCACGTCACCCGTGGCCGGATCGATCCGGTAGACGTTGTTGGAGCCGATCTCGCTCTCGGCGCGGTATCCCTCGTAATCGCTGGTGATGCCGAAGTCCGGGTCGGAGAACCAGATCGAACCGTCGGACTTCACGGCCGCGTCGTTCGGGCTGTTCAGGCGCTTGCCCTCCCAGCGCTCGGCCAACACGGTGATGGTGCCGTCGTGTTCGGTCCGGGTCACCCGACGATTGCCCTGTTCGCAGGTGATCAGCCGGCCCTCGCGGTCGAGCGTGTTGCCGTTGGTGTGCCCGGCGGAGCGGCGGAAGACGGCGACCGCGCCGGTCTCCTCGTCCCACCGCAGCATCCGGTCGTTGGGGATGTCGCTCCAGACCACCTGACGCCAGGCGGGCAGGTAGATCGGCCCCTCGGCCCAACGACAACCGGTGAACAGGACCTCCAGCGCCTCGTCTCCGTTCATGCACCGCCCGGTACGGAACCGGTCGTCAAGCATCTCGTACAGCCCCGGACGATCACCGCTCATGGAGTCCACTCCTCACACAACTCATCATATGCCGAATATAGATCGGCTCGAAGCGCATGTTGCAAGATGAGATACTGTCATCGCCGGCAAGTTCCGAATGGAGAGTTGTGGATCACGTCGATCGTGCGTTGCTGGCGGAGCTCCAGCAGGACGCCACCCAGCCCTACGCCGCGCTCGGCCGGGCCGTCGGCCTGTCCGCCGGTGCCGCCCATGAGCGCGTACGGAAGCTGCGGGAGCGCGGGGTCATCCGGCGCACCACCGTCGAGGTGGACCCGGCCGCCGTGGGAAGCGCCGTCCTGGCCTACGTGATGGTCGACTCGACGTCCTGGATGGGTGATTCGGCACCGGACTTCGCCGCGCTCCCCGAGGTCCTGGAGGCGCACGTCATCGCCGGCAGCGCCTCGGTTCTGGTGAAGGTCAGGACGGCCACCACCGAGCAACTGCAGGACGTGCTGCGCCGCATCTACGCGATCGACGGGGTCAGCGGAACACAGGCGACGGTGGTCCTGGAGACCTTCTTCGAGCGCCCGTTGTCACCGCTCGCCCCCGATCGGTCCTGACCCCCCTCGCGCCCGCCACCACTCCGTGGGAACGACGAAGTCGGCGGAGCGCGTCACCTTCGACTGTGACGGGGGTCCGGTTCGATGAAGCTCCGCCCTCGCGAAGCGGCCGGTCACCGGGGTACGCCCCCGCTTCGGGGTGCTCGTGCCGGCCGTGGGCGGCAGTCTGCGACACGGACCGTCCGGCGGGGCGGCTTTGTCGATGAGTTCCCCGTCCTCGAACGGTCCATCCAGCGACACGGCCGTTCTCGACAGGAGTGCCATGTCCACCATCCAGCCAGTGATCCTGACTGCCGACCAGGACGTCCTGGTCGGCTTCTACACGGAACTGTTCGGCGCCGAGGAGGTCTTCCGGGTGCCGGCGGACGGTCCGGCGTTCTACCTCGGCCTGCGCATCGGCGACACCGACCTCGGGCTGGTGGCCAAGGAAGCCCCGGAGGCCGGGGCGGCGCCGCGGATCCTGCTCGGCATCGGGGTCGACGACGTCGACGAAACGCTCGCCCGAGTGGAGGCGTTGGGCGGTTCGGTCCGCAGCGGCCCCCATGACATGCCGTGGGGACAGCGCGTCGCCCACATCCAGGACCCTGACGGCAATCCGCTGAACCTCACCCAGCCGATCCCCGATCGGTAATGCCGTTCCGCGGTGCTCGTGTTGATCGTGGGCCGTCTGCGGCAGGGACCAATGGTCTTTGTGGGCCGCGGTGTTCATCAGGACGAGCAGCGTGTGCAGGAGCTCGGCGGCGCGGGCGGGGCAGTGCGGGCCTCGGTGAGGACCCGCCGGTCCTTCGAGTGGACGAAGCCGCTTTCGGCGGGGACGCGTTCGGCGGCCAGGACCCGACCGGCCCCCTTCCCGGCAGGTGAGAGCCTGCGGGCGAAGGGGGCCTTGAAGCCGGTGACGACCACGGGACCGCCCCCGTTGTCGTCACCGGCTCGGCCCCGCTGCCCGAGGTCCACCCGCGTCCGGCTTCTCGAAGGCACCGGCACCCGCCGAGGAGCGGGATCGTGACTACTGTTGCTGCCCCTTCCGCGGTGTCGTGACGTCCTCGGCGCAGGCGAGCGCCTCGACCTCGACGCGCAGCGCGGGCGTGGCCAGCGCCGCCACGGTCATCACGGTCATGCAGGGGCGCAGGTCGCCCAGCCACGCGGCCATCCGTTCGCGCCGCCGCTGCAGGTCTATCTCGCCCGCGAAGTAGAACGTCAACTTGACCAGGTCCTCGTGGCGCATGCCCGCCGCCCGGAGGTTGGCCGTGACGTTCTCCAGCGCGAGTCCGAGCTGCTCGACCGGGTCCTCGGGAAGCTCACCGGCCGGGGTCATGCCGATCTGGCCGGATACCACGAGCCACCGGACCTGACCGGTGATCTCGGCCTGGTGCGAGTAGGCGGCGAGCGGCGCCGCTATCTCCGGGGGGTTTCGGAAGGTGTTCACGGAAGTTCTGCTCCAGTTCGGACGGACGGGCTGCGGTGCGTGCCGAGCGCCTCGGTGCTCGACTCGCCCCGGTCGGTAGTCTCGCGCACGGAGCCGTCCGGCTTCTCGGAGATCCGCACCGGTGCATCCCCGTACCGGCGCGCCAGGACCGCCACCGTGCCCTGCTGCGGTGAGACGCCTCGCACCCCGCGCCCCGTTCCCTGCGGGACGAGGCGCGGGGCGAACGCGTCCGCGACACGAGCACCCCGGTCAGGACAGGCCGGGCAGCGACACTTCGAGAACCGGGACGGGCCGCGGGCTGCCGTCGGCGTCGACGGCGACGAAAGTGAGGAAGGCGGTGGCGACCTCGGTGGCGGGGCCGGAGCTGTTCCACCGTTCGGCGGTGACGCGGACGCCGACGGTCATGGAGGTCCGTCCGGCGCGTTCGAGGCCGGCCTCGACGCTGAGCAGGTCCCCGGCCCGGACCGGGGCGAGGAAGGCCATCCGGTCGACGGACGCGGTGACGGCGGGGCCGTCGGCGTGGCGTCCGGCGGCGGCAGCGGCGGCGTCGTCGATGAGCTTCATCATCACGCCGCCGTGGATGGTGCCGTAGAGGTTGGTGTCGTGCTCGCTCATGATGTGGGCGAGGACGACCCGTGAGTCGTCCGGGGTCTTCGGCGTGCGGGCAGGGCTGGTGACGGTGGGATCGGCCACGTCAACTCTCCTTCGCGAGTCGCGGCAGGGCTGTTCCGCACGCCGCGGGTGCCGACGCACGGGCAGCGGGCAGGTCTTCGGACTCGCGGGCACGCCTCGTCGTACGAGACCCCTACTGGCCGTCGCTTCCCAGGACCGTCGTCCGGTCCCAGTGCGTATGACGGCGGTCGTTCCCGCTCACCGCTGCGGGGCAGTCCCGGATTCCCACCGGGTTCCCTCTTAGGCGTCGTCTCAATTGGTGAGGTGCCGCCGGATGAACGGTGTCGTTCCAAGGACGAGTGCGGCGAAGACGGCCAGTCGTTGAAGGCCGGGCTGCTCGGCGAGGTTGCTGTGCTGGATGCCGTGGACGGCATACCAGTTGGCGGCGAGGTCGGTCGCCATGATGGCGCAGGCAAGGTCAATTCCCCGGCGCTTGCCCCTGATGAGGAGCACGGCGGCGAGCGTGTCGAACAGTGCCAGGGACGACCAGTAGAGGTTGAGCCAGCCCGGTGCCCAGTCGTAGGGGTGCAGGCCGTGGCTGAGGAGGTCGGTGACGTGCGCGAAAGCACCGACGAAGAGCAGGACGGCCGCGATGCCGCAGGCCGATATGACTGCCCAGCGCGGGGTGTGGTGCATCCATCCGATCACGTTGCGGATCGTCCCACCTGCGGGTGTCGCTCGTCAGGCTGTCAGTCTGCGGTAGCAGATGAGGGTGCAGGCGATGGCGGTGAAGGCCAGGAAGTGCTCGGCCTTGCGCTCGTAACGGCGGTGCAGGCGGCGGCAGCCACCCAGCCAGGACATCGTGCGCTCGATCGTCCAGCGATGCCGGCCCAGTCGTGTGGAGGATTCGACGCCTCTGCGGGCGACGCGGTGTCGGATGCCGCGCGAGCGGAGCCATCGGCGCAGGTGGTCGTAGTCGTATCCCTTGTCCGCGTGGAGCTTGGCGGGCCGTCGCCGGCGTGGGCCGCGGCGGGACCGGATCGGAGGAATGCCGCGTACCAGCGGCTCAAGCGCCTGGCTGTCGTGGAGGTTCGCGCCGGAGATCCCGACAGAGATAGGCAGACCGGTCCGCTCAGTGATCGAATGGATCTTCGAGCCTTCCTTGCCCCGGTCCACAGGATTCGGACCTGTCAGCTCCCCCCTTTCAGGGCCCGCATGTTCACCGAGTCGATCGCGCAGCGCGACCAGTCCAGTGCGCCACGAGAGCCCAGTTCGTCGAGGATGATGCGGTGCAGCTTGGCCCAGACCCGGGCGGTACTCCACTCGGTGAAGCGCCGATGTGCGGTCGGCCCCGACGGCCCGAAGGCCGGCGGCAACTGCCGCCAGGTGCAGCCTGTCGTGGCCACGAAGATGATCACGGCCAACACCTCGCGGTCTCCGTACCGCCGCCGGCCGCCGCCCTGCGGTCGTGCCGGAGCGGGCGGGACCACCCGCTGGAAAAGTTCCCACAACTCGTCCGGCACCAAGCGCTCGACCATCACCACACAGCGCAGACTACTCAACCCACCAAATGAGACGACGCCTAACCTGACGCCGGCTACGAGCCTGGCCTGCCCGTGGCTGAGGCGAAGCGCGATAGTCGTCACAGGAGCGGGTTTGTTGTCACCGAGACCGCGGGCGTACGCGTCCCTGCGTGCTGCCCGGCGGGCAGGTTTGCTGCAGGACCGCATCGACGCTTGACCTCAAGCAAACTTGAGCTTCTAGGTTCCTTCCAGGGCCGCGGGAACCGACCGGCGGCGCCTTTCGAGGAGGTTCGCCATGACCGAGCGCACAGTCCACATCGAGATCCCCGACCGCTACCGCTACACCGTGATCCCGCACATCATGGTCGATGACGCCGCTGCTGCGATCGATTTCTACGAGCGGGCGTTCGGCGCCCGTGAGGACTTCAGGATTGACGCTCCGGGCGGCGGGATCCTGCACGCCGAGATCACCATCGGACGGTCGGCACTGATGCTGGGCGACGTCAGCGTGGACGAAGCGGAGACCGCCTCCTTTGCCGCGCCGACCTCGCTCGGCGGAGGCACGTCCGTCACGCTGCACGTCTTCGTGCCGGACGTCGACAGCCTGGTGGAGCGCGCCCGGGCGGCCGGCGCCGAGGTCCTCCAGCCGCCGAAGGACATGTTCCACGGCGACCGCACCGCCATCCTCAAGGACCCTTCGGGGCACATGTGGGTATTTCTGACCCATGTGGAAGACGTATCGGACGAGGAGCTGCGGCGCCGCCTGGCCGCCGCCGGGTAACCCCTCGCCGTGGGCGCAGTGACCGGACCGGTAACGGACTCCACGCAGTTGGGGGCGCCGAGCCGGAGCGGGTCATGTCCCTTGTCGTGGTGTAGCCGATCATTCGGCGGTCGTGTTGGGTAGCGCGGGGGCGCTTTCGGGGAGCTTGGCGGGGTAGAGCTGGCCCATGCTTCCTTCAGGCAGGTAGCGGCGGGGGAAGACGATCCATTCGTCGTGCAGTTCGAAGAGCACGGCGGTGACCTGCGACTATTCAGGATGAGAGAGGTTCGCTCTCAAGAGCCACCGGGCGGGCCAAGGTCATGGTCATGAGGAGCGCCGGTTTCGCTGGGCCGGGATTTGCTGCTAGGTTGCCGCGCCGTTTTTCGAGGGTTCCTGCGGTGACGAGTCCTCGGGCGTGCGTGGATCGGGCGTCGCCGCTCTGCGAGGGTGACGGTGATCACGAGGGCTCTTGAGCGCGTGCTGCGTAGGCTTGTGGGGTCGTCGCGGTGGAGCCAGGGAGAGCGGGTGAAGTTCCCCGGCGTTGCCTGGCGATGTGTCAGGGAAGTCGGCGAGTGGTCAGCGTGAGTCCTGAAAACCTGGCGACAGCTGCCTGGACTTGCGACTCGTTGCAGGGTGTGGAAACAGCCCTTGACCTGCAAAAACGCAGGCAGGGAGCCTATGCTCAGGAGTGCCTCGATGATACGGACCATGTTCAAGTCCAAGATCTAGCATTTGGGTGTTTTTGCAGGTCAGAGGCTTGATAGTCCCCGCTCGGGTCAGCAAGCGGTCAGCATCGGACGCGGGAGCGTCCGATGCTTGCTGACCAGGTGGCCGCCATGACGGGGACCTGGACACAGGTACCTGGCTCCCGCTTGGGACGCTCGCTGCGTTACTCGACAGCTCGTCCGCGGCATGGGCTCTGAGCGAGTGGGCCGCCCTCGAGGCTGAGCGGCGTGCCCCGCGGATGTCTCCGCCGCTACCGCGACCTCGCCCGCCCCGGTGTCCTTCTCGTCCAATGCGCCGGCGCCATGGGCCTCGGCAACGTCGCCATCTCCGAGACCGAAGCCGGAGCCCACTCCACCGCGGCGGCCCTCCGCGTGACCTGTTGCTGACGATCACCCGCGCCCGTGAAGCGGGACTGGTCCTGGGGCGGCAGGATGGTGTCCCGCCGAGTGGTGTAGCCGATCAAGCTGGCGGAATCCGCAGGTCGTGGCCCGATTCGCCCTCGCCGGCGGTCCTGTTGGGGCTCGCCGAGCCGGGACCAGCGGTGATCGCACGACGGACCGCAGTGGCACGTCCCGGACGGCTCCGAAGCGGAGGCGACGGACCGTGATCGGCTACACCACGACGGGGGACACGACCGTCGGCAGGGCAGCCGGTTGCCGCACCACCCGGGGGCTGCACGTGTAGGCCATGATGGGCGAAGCGCCCACGGGGTGAGATGTCCGAGTGAAGGGCAGGCGGCCGCCCGACCCGTACGTACGACAGGGCCCCGTATCCGCCATGCCGCCGCCTCCCAGCAGCGATACTGGATGCATGGACACGACGATCACCGCACCCCGCGCCGAGGTGCTGCGGGACCGCTACCGCAGCCGACTGCCCGAGCGCTTGCAGGCGCTGGTCGGCCCCGTCGAGGGCAACGTGGACCTGCCGCTCCACATCGTCTGGTCCGGGCGGACGAGCTACAGCCTGGACCGTCCGAAGTCCTGCATGACGCTCTACCGGACCGTCCTCGCCGAAGGACTGAGCGAGGACCTGGTGGCCCTCCTGCACCACCGGCTGCTCACCGAGCAGTGGCCCGTGCTGCGGCGCTTGGTCAGTCCCCACATCCGCGAGGTCTGGGAGGACGCCTTCCCCGAGCTGCTCCGCACCGCTACGACCAGCGCGACCGCCGGGTGAAGCTCACTCCGCTCCACGAGCGTCTCCTCGCCGACATCCTCGACATCGGCTCCCCCTACCCTCTGGTCCTCACCGGCGGATACGCCGTGCAGGCCCACGGCCTGGTCGAACGCTTCAGCCGCGACCTCGACGTCGCCACTGAGAACCCTGCTCCGATGCAGGAGATCGTCGCCTCACTCACAGCCGGCCTCAGCGCGCGCGGATGGCGGACCACGCACGTCCAGACCGATCCGCTCAGCGGTCGGTTCCTCGTCACCGATCCGGACACCGGCGAGGAGTGCGAGGTCGACGTTCTCAAGGAGGCGTTCTGGGCCCCACCAGCCCAGACCCCCTACGGCCCCGTTCTTTCCCTCGATGACGTGATCGGCACCAAGGTCCGTGCCCTAGCCGACCGCGGCACCGTCCGCGACCTCATTGATGTCCAGGCTGCCTCCCGCCACCGCTCCACCGCCGATCTCGAGTCCCTGGGTCGCCGTCGCGCCCACGACGAGTTCAGCCTCGAAGACCTCCGGGACCGGCTGATCGGCGCGGACTGGTACGAGGATGAGGACTACACCGCGTACGGGTTCACCTCCCGGCAGATCGAAGAGCTCAAGGCGTGGGCGCTGGAGTGGGCGGAGGATCTGGGCGCGCGGATCCATGACGAGAACGCCTGAGAGGCGGTCGTCGCAGCCCTCCTCCTCTCTAGCGCGGCTGCAACGAGAGGATGCGGTGTAGCCAGCAGGTTCCGACTCGGAGCCGTCCACGGTGGGCTGCCCTGCACGGCGGATGTGTGGGGCTGTCGAGCGATACCCCGCAGTGGACTCACGGCGAAACCGGGCTGCGGTAACGGTCAAACAGCACTTCCTCGGGACCGGTGCTGCCCTGGCCCCGAAGGACGGCAGAGTCACCTACTGGGCAGATAGGCGAGGCCATGCGCTGCATCGCCCGCGCCCACACCGTCACCGCGGGTCGAGGCCTACGCTCTGCCCCGGCAGCAGTCGCAGGGCGAGGACCGATCCGTCGGCGTGGACGGAGACGGGGCCGCCCCAATCCTTGCCGAAGGCGAGGCGGGGGCGGACGTGGCGGCTCGCGTGGACGAGGGCGCGATATTCCTCGACGTCGCCTCTGGCGAGAAGTCGGAAGACCTCCTCGTCCACGCCGGAGAACGCCTCGACGCGAGGCCCGTTCAGGCGGAAGACGTGGTCCGTGCCGACGTACTCGTTGCCGAAGAGAGTGTGGGCGGCGTCCTGGATGCTCATGCTGGCCGCGTGCTCGAGGCCGGTGAACCGTTTGCGGCCCTGCCGATCGGTCAGGTGCCGGGCGGTCGCGTGGCCGGATCCCGTGAAGGCCATGAGCCCGGCGGCCGTGGTGTGGGCCAGTGACTCCTGGAACCAGGCGTAGTCCTTCGGCCGCACGTGGCAGCCCCGTACGGGCTCCGGTGTCACCAGGCCCTCGGTCGGCGGGTGGATGTCCGGCATCACGTTCGCCTGGAATGGCGGGGCGTTCAGGTTCGCCTCCCGGCCTTCCGCCGGGGACAGCCGACCTCCGCTGCCGAGTGCCTGGAGGGCGTGGACGGTCATCGTGCCGCCGTCCGTCGGGAGCTGCGTGCTGAACAGCAGGCCAGGGGTCTCGTTCCACGCGCCGATGTGGACCGCTTCGGCGTGGGCCGAGGCGGATGCCAGTTGCTCGGCGGAGGTAGCGGAGTCGCTGTGGTTGCCCTTGCACGCGAGGGGGATGGCAAGGGACGGCTCGCCCGGCCGCCAGACCTCGGCAAAGTACTGGGGGCGGTAGCGGTATTTCACCTTCTCGCCCTTGTCCCTGCTGGTGAGGGCCCAGCCCGCGCGTAACGCCGTGTCGGCGGGGACGATCGTCACCGAGTGGTCGGGGAAGCGGCTGCCCAGCATGTGCTCGGCGAGCGTGAGCGCGAAGCCTACGCCGAGCTCGCCGGACTGCAGCGACTTGTAGTGGTCCGCGATGCGGTGGCCTTCGTCGGTGAGGGCGAAGAAGGAGTCGCGACCGCCGGTCAGGGCCTGGGTGTACTTGAGTGCGCCCCAGTGTTCCGCCAGTCCCCGGCCTGCCCCGCGCCACGACAGGGCGGTGGCCCGGGCGAGGGTGTGGAGCACGTCCCAGAGGGTCACTTCGAACTGCCGGGGCAGCTCCGTCGGCAGGATCGGGACGAGGGCGGGCTTCCGGCGGAGTGGCTCGTCCTCATTCTCCTTGCGCTTCTCGTCGTCCGCCGCGATGGCGGCCTTCACCTTCCCGACGAGCGCGTCGTCCGAGTGGACGGAGACGTTCGAGGGCTGGGTCAGGTCCTGTAGCACTTCCTCGGTCGGCTTCAAAAGCTCTCCTTCACGATGTGCGAGTGCGGTTCGCCATCGGCTGGACCGTATGGAAGGGAGGAGCGGCGCACGCAAGTGCGCAGGGGGGCGTGACCTGGACTTCGGCTCGGGCGGGAGGCAGACCAGCGAGCCGGCTTGCGGGGCGGTCGAGCGCCGACAGGCGGATGGCCGAAGGGACCGTGTGCCATGAACCAGAGCGATGTCGGTGCCCGACAGGTCGGTGGCGCGTGGGCGCACGTCGTCCGTGTGCGCAGAGGGATCTCCTGCATGCCTGATGGCTCGTTAGGAAAGTCGGCATCCGGTCAGCATGGGTCGTCGGACGTTCCCGAAGGATTGCCCGTACAGGCGTCAGTGTGGTGCGAAAGCCCAGGTAGGAAGCCGTCCAGCCCGACCGGAGCGATGTTCCTCACAAACTTCGGACGGGGGTGTCGGTGTAAGGTCGGGACCGCCCTTGACCTGCACAAAGCAGGCAGGGAGCCGTCTTCGAGGAGTCCCAAGTGCTGCGTACTCTGTTCAAGTCCAAGATCCATCGCGCCACCGTCACCCAGGCGGATCTGCACTACGTCGGTTCGGTCACCGTCGACGCGGATTTGATGGAGGCCGCCGACCTGCTTCCCGGAGAGCTGGTCCACATCGTCGACATCGACAACGGCGCCCGCTTGGAGACCTACGTCATCGAGGGGGAGCGCGGTTCCGGAGTCATCGGGATCAACGGTGCCGCCGCGCACCTGGTGCACCCCGGCGACCTCGTGATCCTCATCAGCTATGCACAGATCGAGGACGCGGAGGCGCGGACGTTCGTGCCGCGCGTCGTGCACGTCGACGGCGACAACCGCGTCGTGGAGCTCGGCAGCGACGCATCGGCGCCCGTCCCCGGCAGCGCCACGGTGCGTCCCCCGCACGCCGTGCCCGCCCAGGTCTGAGGGGTCGGGGCTCCCGGCCGCGGAGTGCCCCGGGGCCCGGCGGGCGCCGTCGGGGCGGTGGGGTCACCCTGGAGGGGGAGACCCCGCCGACCGAGAGGTCCGTGATGACCCACCCGTACCCCGATCCCCTGCCCCCTTCGCCCATCCCGCCCCCCGTGCCCTCGCCGCCGCCGGTGCCCCCGCCGAACCCGGTGCCGGTCCCTCCTGACCCCGGTCCGAGTCCGGCGCCCCAGCCGGGCGGTCCCGTGCCGGAACCCGAACCCCAGCCCGAGCCCGGGCCCGCCGGCGGGTGACCGGGAGTCGACGGAAAGGTGACGGAAGGGGCGTGAGTTCCGCGGAACCCTTGTCACGGAGCGTGCGCCGCCCCTAACTTGGACGGCTGCTGCCGTGTTCAAGGGGGGCCCATGGCCGGACGTCACCGCCGCCACCAGCCGAGCCGGATCAACCGTGCCTCGCTCACCGTCACGGCGGGGGGCGCCGGCATGGCGCTGCCGCTGGTGGGCGCGGGCACCGCACACGCCGCCTCGTTCGACGTGTGGGAGAAGGTCGCTTCCTGCGAGTCCTCTTCCAACTGGCACATCAACACCGGAAACGGCTACTTCGGCGGCCTCCAGTTCAGCCAGTCAACCTGGGAGCAGTACGGCGGGACGCACTACGCGCCCCGTGCCGACCTGGCCTCCAAGGACCAGCAGATCGCGATCGCCGAGCGCGTGCTCAAGGGGCAGGGCCCCGGGGCGTGGCCGTCCTGCGGCTCCCGTGCGGGCCTTGCACGGGACGGAGGAGCACCGGACGCCACCCAGCGGCGGGCCGCGGCGACCGGGTCGACCGGTGGCGGGAACGCGGTCCGGGCGGCTTCCCTGCCGGGGCAGCGGGCCTTACCCGAACAGCCCGCCCGCAGCGCCACTCCGACCACGGTGCCCACCGTGCGCGAGATGTACACGGTGACCCCCGGCGACTCCCTGTCCGCGATCGCCCGCGACGAGCACGTCCGGGGCGGTTGGCAGGGGCTCTACGCGGCGAACCGCACCGTCGTCGGGGACGACCCCGACCTCATCCACCCGGGCCAGCGGCTGACCCTGCGGATCACGGCGCCGCGGCCGGCCGCGAAGGACACGCCGCCCGCCCCGGCGTCCCGGACGGCCGGGGCGACCGCGCCCAAGACCGCCCCTCCGGCCGCCGACCCGGTGAAGCGGACCGACGCGAAGACCCCTGCCGCACCCGCCGCGAAGCCGGCCCCGAAGCCCTCGGCCAGGCCGAGCGCCCGGCAGACCGCCGCGCCGAGCGCCAAGTCAGGCAAACAGAGCCCGAAGCCCAGCACCAAGCCGTCCGCGAAGTCCACGCCCCGTCCCGAGGCCAAACCTGCCGGGACCCGTTACTCCGCGCCCGTCTCCGCTTCGATCGGTACCCGGTACGGAACCCGCGGGGCCTCCTGGTCCAGCGGCTACCACACCGGAGTCGACTTCCCCGTGCCCACCGGCACCTCGGTCAAGGCCGTGGCCGGCGGCCGGATCGTCTCCGCCGGCTGGGGCGGGGCGTACGGCTACCAGATCGTCCTGCGCCACGACGACGGCCGCTACAGCCAGTACGGCCACCTCTCCGCCCTCACCGTCCGCGAGGGGCAGCGGGTGGAGGCCGGCCAGCGCATCGCGCGTTCAGGGTCGACCGGCAACAGCACGGGACCGCACCTCCACTTCGAGGTTCGGACGGGTCCCGGGTACGGCTCCGACATCGACCCCCTGGCCTATCTCAGGGCGCGCGGGGTCTCCCTCTGACGACGATGACGCCGACGGGGCGTCCGATGCGACCGTCATGCGGTCGAGGGTGAGCTGGACGAGGCCGCCGGCGGCGACCGCACCGCAGATCAGGGCGGCCACGCCGCCGGCGGTGCCGTAGCGGAAGCCCTCGCCGAACGTCGTCACGCCCACCGCGGCGGCGGCCATCGGGTTGACCACCGTGACGGTGGCCAGCGGGGCGGCCAGTCCCGCGCCCCGGTACGAGGCCTGGGAGAGCAGCAGCCCGGTCACGGCGAACGCGGACAGCACGAGGAGGCCGGTCCACTCGGCCAGCGGCGCCGCGGGCTTCCACGCATCGGCCACGGCCTTGGTGAAGACCGAGGCGAAGCCGAAGGCGACGCCCGCGCCCGCCGCGAGCACGACGCTGCGCAGCACCGGGCGGGCCACCAGGTGCGCCGCCGCGAAGAGGACGGCCACCGTGCCGAAGGCGACCCCCGTGAGCAGCCACCGGTCGCCGTCCGTCAGCTGTCGCGCCCCGTGCCCGGTGGTGAGGCTGAGCAGCCCGGCGAGACCCACCGTGGCCATGAGGGCCCCGCGCCAGGCCCGCCCACCGGCCCGGCGGCCGACGAACAGCGCGGCCATGGGCAGCGCGAAGACGATGGTCAGGGCGCCCAGCGGTTGGATGAGGCTGAGCGGCCCGTACGCCAGGGCGGCGACGTGCAGGGTCGCGCCGACGCCGTTGAGGAGGACGGACCCCCACCAGGCCGGGACGCGCAGCGGTGCGTAGCGCGGGCCCGCGGCGGAGGCCGCGACCCGCTCCTGGACGATCGCCGCGGCCGCGTAGGCGACCGCGGAGGCCAGGGCCAGGACGACGGACAGCATGAGAGGACTCATACCTTCCACGATCTCTCTTTCCGGCCGATCGCGTCGTCGTACCGGGGGACGTCTTCTCGGGTACCACTTATGCGGTACGTGGTCCCCGGCTACGCCCCGGGGTGTACGACCACGCAGGTCGGAACGGGTGCAAAGCGGTCCTTCCGCCCGCTCGGGGGCGCCTCTGGGGGCGCTGGGGGCCACTTCGGAGAAGTTACGGTGGCACCGGACGGGCAGGACCGCGGAGCCGGGTGGGGGCATGGGCATGGAACTGGGTGGCGACGGGGCCCCGGGCGGTTTCTTCGCCCTGCGGGCCACCGCTCCGGAGACCGGCGGTGCGCACCGGCCGCTCGCCCGCCTGTACGCGGGGGAGGACGGCCCCCTCACCGCGCGGGTGGACCGGGTCGCCGCCCGGCTCGGTGCCGCCGAGCGGCGCGTCGGCGCCTCCGTCGCCCACCTCGGGCTCGCGGCCCGGCTCTGGTCCGTCACCCTCGGGCCGGCCGCGCTGTACGGCCGCTTTCCCGCCCTCGATCCCGCCGAGCTGTTCTGGGACGGGGCCCTGGCCGCGCCCGACGACCTCTGGTGGGCCGGTTCTGCGACCCGCCCCGCCACCGTGGACGAGCTCCGCGCCGCCGTCCAGCAGGCCCATCTCGTCCCGCTCCACGCGGCACTGCACCGCGAGGGCCGGATCGCGCCCCGTCTCCTCTGGGGCAATGCCGGCTCCGCCCTCGTCGGGGCGCTGCGCGAACTGACCCGCTGGGCGCGCTCCCGGGGCAGGCCGGAGGTCGCCGAGCGGGCCGCCGCCCTGGCCTCGGGACTGCTGGACCATTCCGACCTCGCCGGCACGGTCCGCGGACCCGGGCTGCGCCGGACCAGCTGCTGCCTCTACTACCGCGCCCCGGGCGGCGGGCTGTGCGGTGACTGTGTCTTCGACCACGCCCCCCGAACGGGTTTGGAGGCGCGGCCCTCCGCTCCGTAAAGTTGCCCTTTCGAAAGCCCGCGAACGGCGACGCACGAGCGAACGAGGAACCCGAAGGCCATGACGGTGACCGAAGAAATCCAGGAATACGGGCCGGGCATCGACCCCGAGCGCCTGGCCGTCTGCCTGAGCGTCCTCGACGAGCTCGACGAGCTGGAGGTCGACCACCCGGACGCGATCCGCGTCCGGCGCGCCACCGCCGGGATCTACCGGACGGTCAAGCAGCGCCGCCGCCAGGAGCGCCGGGCTGCCAAGACCGCGAACGACAAGGCGGTCACCGAGGCCACGGCCACCGGTTCCGCCCAGCGCATCGACGACGAGACCGAGGGCCTGCTGCCGACCTCGGTCACCGAGGAGGGCCGGATCGCCGGCATACTCCAGCGCCCGCGCTCCTGCTACGTCTGCAAGACGCGGTACGTCGAGGTCGACTACTTCTACCACCAGCTCTGCCAGAAGTGCGCGGCGGAGAACCGGGCCAAGCGGGAGGCGCGTGCCGACCTCACCGGCAAGCGCGCGCTGCTCACCGGCGGCCGGGCGAAGATCGGCATGTACATCGCACTGCGGCTGCTGCGCGACGGCGCCCACACCACCATCACCACCCGCTTCCCCAAGGACGCCATCCGCCGCTTCAAGGCGATGGAGGATTCCGCGGACTGGATGCACCGCCTCGAGGTCGTCGGCATCGACCTGCGCGATCCGGCCCAGACCGTGGCGCTGGCCGACCAGATGGCGGAGGCCGGTCCGCTCGACATCCTCATCAACAACGCCACGCAGACCGTGCGCCGGTTGCCCTCGGCGTACGCCGCCCTGGTCGAGGGCGAGACCGCTCCCCTGCCGGCCGGCGAACTCCCCGCGCACCACGTGATCGGCGCGTTCAACTCGGGCGCGGTCGACGGCCTGGCCGCGCTGCCCGTCGGCGTGAGCGGCCTGGAGGCGCAGAAGGTGGCGGACCTCGCGCTGGTCGCGGGCAACGCGAGCATCGCCCGACACCTCGACGGCACCGCCATCGACGCGGGCGGACTGGTGCCGGACGTCGTCGAGACCAACACCTGGGTCCAGAGCATCGAGCAGATCTCCCCGGTGGAGCTGCTCGAAACCCAGCTGTGCAACTACACGGCGCCGTTCATCCTGATCAGCAAGTTGCGGCCGGTGATGGCGGAGGCGGCGAAGAAGGCCGCCAGCGGGCGTGCCTACGTCGTGAACGTGTCGGCGATGGAGGGCGTCTTCAGCCGCGGCTACAAGGGCGCCGGTCACCCGAACACCAATGCCGCGAAGGCCGCGATGAACATGGTGACGCGGACCAGCGGCCAGGAGATGTTCGAGACCGACGGCATCCTCATGACCTCGGTCGACACCGGTTGGATCACCGACGAGCGTCCGCACTTCGACAAGCTGCGCCTGGCGGAGGAAGGTTTCCACGCCCCCCTGGACCTGATCGACGGCGCGGCCCGGGTGTACGACCCCGTCGTGCGCGGGGAGGCGGGCGAGGACCTCTACGGCTGCTTCCTCAAGGACTACTCCCCGGCGAACTGGTAGGACCGCCTTACCGCGGTTCCCGTGGTTCCGACAAGAGCGCCTCACCGGCCTGGTGGGGCGCTCTTTCGGCTCGATTCACCCGATCGCATCACACTTTCGAGCCCGGTAGAGCGCAGAGGTGCTCATTTGGTTACTCTGATGTTCACGGTCGGCCACCGGGGAGACACACATTCCCCACGGCCTTCCATGGGACAGGCCTGCCACCAAGGCCGCGGTCCCGCCCGACGAACGGCGCCACCGCGACCGACCGGCACTTGTCCCACAGGTAGCGCGACACGAAGGAGTGCGCGGTGACACCCGAACTGACGAAGCAGGAACCGCGACCGGCCGAACCCCACGACCGGCAGCGACGGAACGGCGAGCTGGGCAGCCTCGAAGTCTGGGCCCACGCGGCCCCGATCCGGCTCGCGGGCTACGAGGACGACCTCGCAGAGCCCCACATCCTGCCCGGCATCGACTGATCCCCTCTGCATCCCGGTGTCCCGGCCCTTCTCGGCCCGGGGCACCTCGGTGCGTTCAGCGGGAACTCCCGGGGGCCCCGCGGAGGCGGGTCGGCGGGAGGTACTCGCGCAGCAGCGTCCGGTGCCACCAGGCACCGGACGTCCGGAGTTCGTGCCACGTCGTGTACCGGTAGCGGTAGAGCCGGGCCCGGACATGCGTCGGCGGGGCGTCCGGGAAGGGGTTGTGGGCGAGCAGCCGCAGCGTGTCCCGGTCGCCGTCGAGCAGCCGCTCGACGAACGGGCCGAACCACTCGCGCGCATAGCCGGGGGAGAGCGCGGCGAACCACATCAGCCAGTCGAGCCGCAGGTGGTAGGGGGCGAACTGGCGGGGCAGCCGGCGCGGATCGCCCGGCTTGCCGCGGAAGCCGTACTCCCGCCACACCGTGTCCGGGCGCGGTGTCGGCTCGTCGGTGCCCTCGATGACGATCTCGTCCCTGATCCGGCCGACGGTGCCGAAGGCCCCGTAGCTGTTGACCAGGTGGTACGGGTCGTAGGAGCGGTTCATGGCCTGGTGGCGGGAGAGCAGGTTGCGGGCCGGGCGGTAGCTCCTCGCCAGGACGAAAGCGGTCGCCGTGACCACCAGGACCACGTACCAGAGCGGCGGGCCGGGCCGGGGGTGCTCGCCGGCGAGCGCGGAGGCGTCCACGACCGAGAGCGCCAGCACGATGGTCAGCCAGTTCAGCCAGGCGAAGTTGCCGGAGAGCACCAGCCACAGCTGGGTCGCCACCATCAGACCGGCCGCCACCGTCGCCACCGGCTGCGGGGTGAACAGCAGGAAGGGCACGAGCAGCTGCACGACGTGGTTGGCGGCGGCCTCCACCCGGTGCAACGGCCGCGGCAGGTGGTGGAAGAACCAGCTCAACGGGCCGGGCATCGGCTGCGTCTCGTGGTGGTGGTACAGGCAGGTCAGGTTCCGCCAGCAGCGGTCGCCGCGGATCTTGATGAGTCCGGCGCCGAACTCGACCCGGAAGAGCAGCCAGCGCAGCAGGAACAGGACGAGGACGGGCGGGCCGGTGTCCTGGTTCCCGAGGAACACGGCGAGGAACCCGGTCTCCAGGAGCAGCGATTCCCAGCCGAAGGCGTACCAGGTCTGGCCCACGTTCACGATCGACAGGTAGAGCGCCCAGAGCACCAGCCACAGGAGCATCGACACCGGCAGCGGCACGAGGTCTCCGGCGCCCGCGACCAGTGCCAGTGCGAGGGCGACGCCGGACCAGGAGACGGCCGCGAAGAGGCGGTCGGAGTAGCGCCAGTGGAAGAGCGAGGGGGTGTGGCGGGGGCGGGTCCTGCGCACGTACTCCGGGACCGGGAGCATGCCGCGTTCTCCGATCAGCGCCCGGAACTGCAGCGCTGCCGACAGGAACGCCACGCAGTAGAGCCCGGCGAGGCCCCGCTGGAAGACGATCCGGCCCAACCAGGCGTCGGGTGCGGTGAACCACTCCATCGCTTCCAGTATCGGCCCCGCGTCACGCCTTGACGAGGCGCCGCAGGGTGCGGCCGAGGTGCCGTGCGTACGCGTGCTGGAGCCGTGGCACCAGGGGGCCGGCGAGTCGGGTGTACCAGGTGGCGGGCCTGCTGAAGGCGGTCACCGTGAAGCGGACCGTGTCGTCGGCCCCGAGGGTGACCATGAAGGACTCCTCGCCGCATTCCGGGTGTCCGCCCAGGGTGCCGTAGGCGAAGCCGATGCGGTCCTCCTCGTACGCCGTCCAGATCACCGAGCAGGGCACGCCCAACCGCAATCCGCCGGCGCCCAGCGCCACCGTCAGGCGGACCCCCGGTTCGGCGAGGTCCGCGTCGGCGTCGACGAGGGCCCCGGAGGCCCGGTGCATCCGCCAGGTGGTGACGGCGGCCCCGGCCGTCTCGAAGGCTGCCCTGCCGTGCCCGACGACCGTGCTGTGCCGCAGGTGCTGGTAGCCCTCGGGAAGTGCGTCGGGGGTGCGGGTGGCGCCGACCTCCCGGTAGGTGAGGACCGGTCGGCGGGGGGCGTGGTGAGCGAGGTCGGTGAGCAGGCGGGTCATGCTGGGAGCTCCGTTCGGGTGCGGGGCGGAAGGGACGGGGACGTGCGGTCCGTGAGGCGGCGGCGGGCGAGGAGCCCGCAGACGGCGAAGCCGAGGGCGTTTCCCAGGCCGTGGGTGGCGGCGGTCCAGGTCAGGCTGAGGTGCGGAAGGCCGGTGGCCTCGCCGAGCGCCCAGCTGAGCGCCAGCAGCATGGTGACCACGAGGACCAGTGCGGAGACGGAGAGGAGTCCCCGGGTGAGCGGATCGGCGGCGAACTCGTGCCGCTCCCGCAGGGTCAGTACGGAGACCGCTGCCATGCCGGCCGTCAGGACGACCGCGCCCGCGAGCTCGGCCCAGTCGTCGACGAAGTAGCCCAGCAGGACGAGCAGGGTGCCGGTGGGCACGCTGAGCGCGGCGAAGCGGGAGGTGCGGTTGTCGGCGGCGCGGCAGAGGAGCCCGGCGACCAGGGCGGCGGCGAAGCCCGCGAAGTGGAAGTGCGGAACGGTCAGGGCGAGGAGGTCCAGGTCGAAGCCGAAGAGCGGATGTGAGGCCCGCTCCGCGACGAGCGCCAGGCCGGCGACGGAAGGGGCCGTCAGTGCGGTGAGGACGGCGATCTCGGAGGCTCGGAGGGAACGGGTCAGCATCAGCCGGGCCGGTGCCTGGAGGGCGAGGGCCAGGGTGGCGAGGGCGTAGACGGCGGCGAGCGCGGTCGCGAACCCGGAGCGGGGCAGCCAGAGCGAGAGCGCACCGGGGGCGGCGAGCAGCGGCCAGGCGCGCTGGAGCAGCTGCCATCCCGGGGGTGCGGGGCCGTCGATCAGGGCGAGCCCGGTTGGAACGACCCAGAACATGCCGATCATCACGACCGGATTCACCAGGAACGACAGTGCGGCCATGCGGATCCACCCCCATCTTGAACGTGTTCAAGCAGCAAGATGAGCGTAGGTGCTTTCTTGAACGTGTTCAAGTCGTTGGTCCGGGCTGCCGGTCCACGCCCCGCCGGGTCAAGTCACCGCCCGGTCGGCCGCCCTCCGCTTGCGACCCCGCGTGCGCTGCGACAGACATGAGGCACTGGTCGAAACCGGGCGCGGGCCCGGGGGAGAGAAAGTCGGGAGAACCAGGTGCGCCCACCCCTCCGCCGAACACGGCGAACCGCCTTCGCCCCGACCCGGCGAACCCCCTTCGTCCCCGTGCGACGGCGCATGGGCGACTGCGAGCCGCAGGTCCCCACCGATCGGCCCCGACGGCCCTCCGAAGCTGTCCGCGCGTCCCTGCTCGCCACCGTGCGCCCCGGGCTCGCGGCCCTCTTCGCGGCCCTGCTGCTCGTGGGGTGTTCCGCCGAGGAGCGGGAGACCGGAGGCGAACCCGGCGCCGCCCCCGCCCAGGACGTCGTCCTCCAGTCGCTCGGCGCCCACGGCCCGGACCCCTTCACCGCCTCCACCGTCCGGAACACCGCTCCGCCGACCGCCCCCGAGCGACGGGCCGGGGGCGAGGCGCCGCGGCTCCGCGAGGTCACCGGCTCCACCCCCGGCCTCTACGGCGGCACGCGCGCGATCGGCAGCTGTGACGTCAAGCGGCAGATCGAACTCCTCACGGCCGACCCGGCCAAGGCGCGCGCCTTCGCCGAGGCCGCCGGCGTCCCCGAGGCCGATGTCGCCGGCTGGCTGCGCGGCCTCACCCCGGTCGCCCTGCGCAACGACGTCCGCGTCACCAACCACGGTTACCGCGAGGGTCGGGCCAGCGCCTTCCAGGCCGTGCTCCAGACCGGTACGGCGGTCCTCGTCGACCAGTACGGCTCCCCGCGCGTCCGCTGTGCCTGCGGGAACCCGCTCCGCAGTCCGTCCGCCGACCGGAGCGGGATCCACCAGGGCGATCCGTGGGACGACTTCGATCCCGACCGCGTGATCGTCGTCAGGCCGACCGTCGCAGTCGTCACCAGCCTGGTCATCGTCAACACCACGGACCGCACCTGGATCGAGCGACGGACGGGCAGCGACGGCGACGTGGACCGCAAGCCCGCCGTGGAGCCGTCCTGTGCCCCCGATGCGTGCGCCCTCACCGGTTCCGGCACGCCCGACCCGGCCGTCCCGACCCCGGCCGTCCCGACCCCAGCCGTCCCGACCCCGGCCGTCCCGACCCCCGTGCCGCCGGCTCCGACCTCGCCGGATCCCGTGCGGCCCGCCCCCGCGACCCCGCTCCCCGATGCCCCCGACCCGTCCGGGACCAGTGGCACCGGCGTCGTGCCGACGGCGCCGATCCCCGATCCGTACGCAGATCCGTACGCAGATCCGTACGCAGATCCGTACGCAGATCCCTTCCTCGACCCGTTCGCGGACCCGCCCCCCGTTCCCGACGGCGAGCTGCCGCCCGAGTTCTTCCCGGCCGGTCCGATGCCCGACCAGCCGGAGACCTTCCAGGGGTGAAGCGGATCTCCCTGGTGCGCACGGGCGGCGCTCCGCCTAGCGTGGGCCCATGAACGCGGGCAACGGGGGCGGGGAGCCGATAGGGCGGCTGCATCGTGCACCGGACGGCTCGGCGGCCGGCATCCTGGCCGCCTACGGTTCCGCCTTCCGCATGGGCGGCTTCGACTGGGACCTGCTCACCGGCACGATGGCCATGGACGACGCCGCGCTCGACGTCTTCGACATGGACCGCGAGGACTACGACGGCCTGCCCGAGAGCCTGAGCGTGCGGGTGCTGCCCGACGAGGCCCGTCGGCTCGACACCCTGGTGGCCCAGGCCCTCAAGGAGGGCAACGAGCAGTACGGCGCCTACTTCCGGATCCGACGCCGCGACGGGCGCCACCAGTGGACCCACACCCAGGGCATCGTCCACCGCGACGACACCGGCCGCCCCGTCCGCATCATCGGCATCCTGCGCGACGCGACCCACGAGCTCAGCGAGTCCGCCGCCCGGCTCGGCCTCGACGAGGGGCGCCGCCAGCGTGCCGGCGTCGTCGAGGGCACCACGGCCGCCCTGGCCTACGCCCGCACCGTGCAGGACGTCATCGACCTGCTCAACGACTCGCACGCGCTGGAACACTTCGGCGCCGCGAGCCTCGTCATGGGGCTCCTCGACGCCGGTCGGATCCATCTGGTCGCGGAGGGCCCCGAGGGCGCCTTCGTGCCGGGCACCCGGTTCACCCGGGTGGACGAGCCGTACCCGATGAGCGAGGTCATCCGCACCCTGCGTCCCCGGTTCATCGAGTCGGCCCGGGACTTCGCCGACTCCTTCCCCGTGCTCTGGCCCCACATCAGCGGGCTCGGCGTCACGGCCGCCGCCTATCTGCCGCTGATCGCCCAGGCCCGGCCCATCGGTGCGCTCGGCCTGCTCTACAGCGACAGGACCGGTTTCAGCGAAGACGAACGGACCCTCCTCGTGGCCCTCGGCAGCAGCATCGCCCAGAGCCTCCAGCGGGCCATGCTCTACGAGCAGGAGCACGACCTCGCGGAAGGGCTCCAGCAGGCGATGCTCCCGCGCAAGATCCCCGAGGTGCCCGGTGCCCAGACGGCCGTCCGCTACCGCTCGGCCCGCCTCGGTCGGGACGTCGGCGGCGACTGGTACGACGTCATCGCGCTGCCCGGCGGCCGGGTCGGCGCCGTCATCGGCGACGTCCAGGGCCACGACACCCACGCGGCCGCCGTCATGGGGCAGCTGCGGATCGTGCTCCGCGCCTACGCAGCCGAGGGGCACCCCCCGGCCACGGTGATGGCCAGGGCATCGGTCTTCCTCCACGAACTCGACACCGAGCGCTTCGCCACCTGCACCTACGCGGAGGTCGACCTCGCCACCGGCGTCGTCCAAGTGGTCCGTGCCGGTCATGTCGACCCGCTGGTCAGGGACGTCGCCGGAGGTTGCCGCAGGGCCCCGGTGGAGGGCGGGCTGCCGCTCGGCCTCTCCGCCGAGTTCGGTCGCCTCGACTACCCGGTGACCACCCTGGAGCTCGACCCGGGGCAGACCTTGATGCTCTACACCGACGGTCTCGTGGAGAAGCCCGGTGCCGACCTCGACGAGGGGCTCCAGTGGCTCTCCGCGCTCGTGCGACGCGGTCCCGCCGACCTCCAACAGCTCGCCGACCACCTCTGTGACGTGGTCGTCGACCGCGGCGGCGAGGACGACGTCGCGATCCTGCTGCTGCGTCGTCACGGCTCCTACCGCACCCAGGGCGCGGGACGCTTCCAGCAGCACGTGGCCCAGAACGACCCGGAGGCGCTCAGCTCGGCCCGCCACATGATTCGGGCAGCCGTCCGGGCCTGGGGTGCGGGAGATCGCGCGGACGAGATGGAGCTGGTCGCCGACGAGCTCATGACCAATGCCCTGATGCACACCGACGGCGGGGCGATCGTGACGCTGCGGATCCTCACCGGGCCGCCCCGGCGGCTGCGTGTGGAGGTGGAGGACCGGTCCAGCGCACTGCCCCGGCGCCGGGAGGCGGGAGAGGCGGGCGTGTCCGGTCGGGGACTGTTCCTCGTCGACCAGCTCTCCGATGCATGGGGCGTGGAATCGAGGGGCGGCGGCAAGTGCGTCTGGTGCGAGTTCACCGTAGAACAGTGAGCATGTTAACCGTGCGTGAACTGATCGTACTTGACCGTAACTGACGGTACGCGATTGACTTCCCGTATCCGCCTCTCAGCGCAGGACATGAGGACACCGTGAGCAGCGAGCTACTGGCACCCCTGGACCTGGCCTTCTGGCACCTGGAATCACCCGACCACCCCCTGCACCTCGGGGCCCTCGCCCGCTTCGGCCCCCCACCCGCGTCCCCGGGGCACGATCCGGTCGACGTCCTGGCACTGCTCGCCCGCCGCGCCGCCGCCGTCCCCCGGCTCCGGATGCGGGTCCGTGACGTCCTGATCCCCGTGGGCGGCGCCGCATGGAGCGCCGACCCCGACTTCGACGTCTGCCGCCACGTCCGCGAGATCACTCTTCCCGGCGTCGACTTCCCCGCCGAGACCGTGCGGCTTGCCGCCGAGCTCATGGAACGCCCCGTCGCCCGCGGTTTGCCGCCCTGGGAGATGTACCTGCTCAGCGGCGCCCCCGACGGCTCCTTCGCCGTCCTGGTCAAGCTCCACCACGCCCTCGCCGACGGCATGCGGGCCGTTGCCATCGGCGCCGGGATCTTCGACGAGATCGCTGCCGGTCGACGCCCCGCAGGCCGTTCCCGCCCGGTGCCCCCGCGCTCCTGGCTACCGGGGCCCGGCCGTCTCCTCGACCTCGCCCGTGACCGCATCGGCGACCTCGGCCGGGCCGTCGAGGTCGGCGCCTCGGTCGTCGGCTCCTCCGTCGTCCGGGCGGGTCGTCTCGAAGGGGGCCCCGCCACCGTGTTCGCCGCCGACTCCAGCGGCACCCGCCGGATCGCCACGGCCACCCTGCCCCTCGACGGCGTCCACCGGATCCGCCGCACCACCGGCGGCACCGCCAACGACGTCCTGCTCGCACTCGTCGCCGGCGCCCTGCGGCGCTGGTTCGACGGGCGGGGCCTCTCCCTGCCGGACACCGACCCCCGCGCCCTGGTCCCGGTCTCCCGCCGCCGGCCGGGCGCCCCGCCCGGCCCCGGCAACAGCCTCTCCGGCTACCTCCTCGACCTGCCCGTCACCGAACCCTCCCCGGACGTCCGGCTCGCCGCGGTCCGGGACGCCATGGACCGCAACAAGGCCGCCGGGCCCTGCAGGGGAGCGGGAGCCGTGGCGCTCCTCGCCGACCAGTTGCCCCCGCTCGCCCACCGCTTCGGTGCCCCGCTCGCCTCGGGGGCGGCCCGGCTGCTCTTCGACCTCCTGGTCACCCAGGTGCCGCTGCCCCGTTCCGCACTCTCCCTAGGCGGAGCCCCGCTGCGCGCGCTCTTCCCGATGGCGCCGCTCGCCCGCGGCCAGTCCCTCGCCGTCGCCATGTCCCCGTACGGCGGAGAGGTCCACGTCGGCCTCGTCGCCGACGGCGCTGCCGTTCCGGACGTCGACGCGCTGGCCGCGGCCCTCACCGTCGAACTCGACCTGCTGGATCCGGGCGCCGCTACGGCGCGCACGTCGTGCCCGGCTCGACCTTCTTGAGCGACACCAGGTACTCCTCCACCTTCGTGCCCACACAGGCGTTGCGGCCGTACCCGGTGTGCCCGGGGGCTTCGAAGGACAGCAGCATGCCGCCGGGGAACTGGCGCGCGAGGCTCACCGCCTCGTCGTACGGCGTCGCGGGATCGCCCTCCGTGCCCACGACGAGCACCGGGGGAACGCCCGCCGCGTCCACCCGGTGCGGCTTCTGCGGTCCGGTCGGCCAGTCCTTGCAGACCAGCTCGGCCGTCACCCCGGACGTACCGTAGACCCCCGCGGCCTTCCGGGCGGGGGAGAGGGCGTCCCAGTACGCCTGCGCGTCGCGGGGATGAGGCACGTCGAGGCAGTTGATCGCCATCAGGGCCGCCTCGGCGTTGTCCTCGGGCACGTCGCCCGCGGGTTCCCCGGACGGCTCCGGGCTCGCATCCGCGCCGCCCCCTTCGGCCGGAGCCCCCTCGTCCCCCGTTCCTTCGGCCGGAGCCTCCTCCTCGCCCACCGCCAGCGCCGCCAATTTCGTACCGTCCCCGTCGGCCGCCGCGCGCAGCGCCTCGGACAGGCCCGCCCACTGCTCCTCCGGGGTGTACATGGACAGGGAGAGCGCGGACACCACGCCCGCGGCATCGAGCCCTGCCTCGGACCCGTCGACCGACAGTGGCTCGCGCTCCGTCCGTTCGACCAGGCCGTTGATGAGTGCACGGATCTCCTCGGGCGTCTTTCCGGGGCAGCCCTCGCCGACCGCGTCGGCGCAGGACGCGGCGTACTCGGCGACCGCGTTCTGGAACCCGACCGACTGGCCGATCACGCGCTCCCGCCAGTTCAGGGAGGGGTCGACCGCTCCGTCCAGGACCATCGCCCGTACCCGACGCGGGAACTGCTCGGCGTAGGAGGTGCCCAGGCTCGTGCCGTACGACCAGCCCACATAGGTCAACTTCCGCTCGCCGAGCGCCGCCCTCAGCACGTCCATGTCCCGGGCCGCGTCGACCGTGCCCACGTGGGGGAGCAGCGGACCACTGGCCTTTCGGCAGGCCTCGGCCGTCGCCCGTGCCCCGGCCAGTGCCGCGGCGCGCTCGGCGTCCGTGCGGGGGTGCAGCGGCGCTCCTTCCCCAGCGGTGGAGTCCTCGTCCGCACGACCTCCGTCCAGGCAGGTCAACGCGGGCTTGCTCCCGCCGACGCCGCGCGGATCGAAGGACACCACGTCGAACCGTTCGCGCACGCCCCGGCCGAGTTCCTCGGCGATGCCGTCCTTGAGGACCCCCACACCGGATTCGCCCGGACCTCCGGGGTTCAGGACGAGCGAGCCGAGTCGCTTGCCGGCGACCGCGGTAGCCGCCTTCACCACCGGCAGGACGAAGGTCCTGCCGTCGTCGGGCCGCGAGTAGTCCCTCGGAACCGTGAGCGTCGCGCAACGGAAGTCGCCGCAGGGCTGCCAGTCGAGCTGCTGACCGTAGAACCGCCTCAGGTCGGCGCGGGCGGCCGGGTCGGAGGGGGCGGCCGAGGCCCGGAGCCGGTCCCCGGGCTGTTCGGACACCTGCGTACAGGCGGCCGAGGAGGCGGCGGCGAGGACGGCGAGGGCGAGGGCCCGGCGGCGGGCGGTGGTGCGGAACACGTGGAACTCCCCTGGATGGTCGGTCCACGGAAGGATCGGGCATCGATGCTGAGGTTTTCCTGAAGACCCCGTCAGCGGCCCCCGCCCCGGGTGGGCGGGGGAGGCACCGCCCCCCGGGGCCCGCCGGCCCGTTCGTGCATGCCGGGCCCCGCCGCGGGCGCGGGCCGCTTTGCCGGCCCCGGGCCGTCCGCCCGGCTCCGCTGAACGCCCGGGCCCTGCACGCCGGCGTGCCCGCACCGCCCGGGTTCAGTCCTCCGTCGGTAGACGCAGGACGAACCGGGCTCCGCCGCGCCCACCGCGTTCCGCCGTGAGCGTTCCGCCGTGGGCGTGCGCCACCCAGGAGGCGATGGACAGCCCGAGACCGGTGGACCCGGATCCGCTGCGGAACCGCTCGAACAGGGCGCCGGCGACCTCGGGGGGCAGACCGGGACCCGCGTCCTCGACGGTCACCGTGCCGTCCCGACCCACCACGACCAGCACGTCCGCCGGGACGCCGGGGGCGTGGCCGTGGGCGAACGCGTTGTCCAACAGATTGCCGACGGCCCGGCGCACGAGGTCGGGGTCGGCGACCACCACGGTCGCTTCGGCCTCGACCCGCACGTGGGGTTCCGGGGCGGAAGCCGCGGTGGCTTCCTGGACGACCGCCTCCACCAACTGGTCCAGGCGCAGCGGCTGTCGTGCCACCGCGGCGGTGCCGGACATGAGCCGGGCCCGGGTCAGCAGACCGTCGACGAGCCGGCCCATGCCCTCCGCGAGCCGCAACGTGCGCCGGTGCACGTCGGCGCTGTCCGTCTCGCCGCGCAAGGCCGTTTCGGCGAGCGTCCGCAGCGAGGCGGCGGGAGTCCGCAGATCGTGTGCGGCATCGGCGAGGAACGCCTCCTGCCGGTCGAGGGCGGTGAGCGCGGGGCGCACCGCCCGCCCCGACAGCGCGTGACCGACCGCTGCCGACAACAGCACGAGCACCGCACAACCACCCGTCACCAGCCACACGAGCCGACGGTGGTCCGCGCGCTGGGCACTCGCGTCGGACACGGTCACGAGCACGCCCTGCGGCCCCTCGTCGTCCGTGGCCTCAGGAGCGTAGAAGGGCTGGGCGAACACCCGCACCGGAGCGCCACCCGTCGTGTGCCCGTCGAAGGCCCGTGCGCCATCGGCCCGCACCGCCTCGCGCCCCGCCTCCAGGACCACCTCCCGGCCCACCGCCAGGCACGGACGCACCGGTGCGTGTCGGACCGTCAGGGCACCGGGGGAGTCCCCGTCCGCGAGGAGCACCGCCAGCGGCGGGCACGCGGTGTCCACCGCGTCCGCCAGGACGTCCGTGACCAGCCGGCCGTCCTCGTCGGTCTCCAGGAGTCCGAGGGCCCAACTGGTGTCCGCGTCCATGGTGTGGTCCAACTGCTCCCGCCAGCGGCTGCTGTCGCTGCGCACCGCCAAGGTCGCCATCGCGATCAGTCCCACGGCGCTGGTCAGCGCGAACAGCAGACTGATCCGCCTGCGCAGCCGCAGGACCCGGGCGGTGGGCGTGGGCGGCCCGGACCGGCGCGGTCGGGCGACCCTCACCGTGCGTCGTCCGGCCGCGCGAGCCGGTAGCCGACCCCGCGCACGGTACGGATCAGCGGCGGATCACCGAGCTTGCGGCGGAGCTGGGAGACGACCACCTCCAGGACGTTCGACTGCGGCTCGGCCATCTCGTCCCAACAGCTCTCGATCAGCTCGGAGCGGGAGACCGCCTGGTCCGAGCGCGCCGCGAGGACTTCGAGGACCGCGAACTCCCGGTGCGTGAGGGTGAGCAGCACCCCGGCCCGGCGGACGTGGCGGCGGGCCGTGTCGACCTCCAGGTCACCGACGCGGTGCACCGGCGGACGGACGACGGCGGACCGCCGGCACAGGCTGTGCACCCGTGCGACCAGTTCGGGCACGGCGAAGGGTTTGACGAGGTAGTCGTCACCACCGCTCGCGAAGCCCTCCACCCGGTCCGCCACCGCGTCGCGGGCGGTCAGGAACAGCACGGGCACGTTCCGTCCGCTGCGCCGCATCCCCTCCACGTAGACGGCCGCGTCCCCGGAGGGGAGCATCCGGTCGAAGACCGCGCAGTCGTACGCCGTGACGAAGAGCGCCTCGTCGGCGCGGGGCAGATCGCCTGCCTCGTCAACGGCCAACCCGGCGGCCCGCAACGCGGCGGCCACCCCGAACCGGAGGTCTTCGTCGTCCTCGACGAGCAGTACACGCACGTCGCACACCCTAAGGGCTGTCCCGCACCCACCCGGCGGGCGCATGGACGACGGCCACCGCACCCCGCCGTACGGTCGGGCCCGGAGGAGGGGCCTCGCCGGCCGCCGGTCGCCGCCCCCTCCCCTAGACTGCGCCGCATGCTGCGCGTCCTGGCCGTCGACGACGAGGAACCCGCCCTCGAAGAGCTGCTGTACCTGCTGCGCGCCGACCCCCGGGTGCGCGCGGCCGAGGGAGCGACGGACGCCACCGAGGCGCTGCGGCGCATCACCCGGGCCGTGGAGGCGGGCCCGGAGAGCGACGAGGCCATCGACGTACTCTTCCTCGACATCCACATGCCCGGCCTGACCGGCCTCGACGTGGCCCGCCTGCTCGCCGGGTTCGCCCGCCCCCCGTTCGTCGTCTTCGTCACCGCCCACGAGGGCTTCGCCCTCCAGGCGTTCGACCTGAAGGCCGTCGACTACGTCCTCAAGCCGGTCCGCCGCGAGCGCCTCGCCGAGGCCGTCCGCCGCCTGCACGAACTGGTCCACGCCACCACCGTTCCCACACCGGCCGTGACCCCGGCGGCGGAGCAGATCCCCGTCGAGCTCGGCGGCGTCACCCGCTTCGTCCCGGTCGAGGACGTCGTGTACGTCGAGGCCCATGGCGACTACGCCCGCCTCCACACCGACCACGGCAGCCACCTCGTCCGCATTCCGATCTCCGCTCTCGAAGAACGGTGGGCCGCCCGCGGCTTCGTCCGCATCCACCGCAGCCACCTCGTGGCCCTCGCCCGCATCGACGAGCTCCGGCTCGAAGGCGGTGCCACCTCCGTCCGGCTCGGCGACACCGACCTCGCCGTCAGCCGTCGCCACGCCCGCCACCTGCGTGACCTCCTGATGCGCAGGCCCGGGGGCCGATCCACCTGACGTCTACCGTCCCCCGGGCCCGCTGCGTAGACTCCACGCGTCGCGGGGCCGGTGCCGCCGCCCGCGCGCGTCACCGGAAGTCGTCGAGAGAGGCGGGAGCGGACGTCGATGTCCGAGGACCACCCCCCGCGCAGACCCCGGCGCGAGACCGTGACCCACGCCTCCGCCCACGCTCCCGGAACCGTGCCCCGACCCACCGGCCGGCGCCCCGCGCATCCGCCGGCCCGTTCCGAGATCGACGAGCAGACCACCCTCGGCCACACCTACGTCCGCTCCCTGATGCGCAGCCAGTTGCGCGCCGCCCTGACCGCCCTCGGAACCCTCGCCCTGCTCGTCGGCACCCTGCCGCTGCTGCTCGCGCTGTCCATGCCCGAAGCGTTCGTCTGGGCCGTCCTCGGCTTCGGCGTCTACCCGGTCGTCTGGACGGTCGGCCACTGGTACGTCCGTCGGGCCGAGCGCAACGAGCGCGACTTCACCGGCCTCGTGGAGACGGGCTCCGCCGGCACCGTCGAACGGTGAACGGCCCCGCATGAACCAGAGCTACGCGGTCGCCGCCGTCACCGCCGTCGTCCTCGCCACCGTCCTCATCGGGGCCCTCGGGCTGCGGATCTCCCGGACCACCTCCGACTTCTACGTCGCCTCGCGGACCGTCCGCCCGGGCCTCAACGCCGCCGCCATCAGCGGCGAGTACCTCTCCGCGGCCTCCTTCCTCGGGATCGCCGGACTCGTCCTGGTCCAGGGCCCCGTCATGCTCTGGTACCCCGTCGGCTACACCGCCGGCTACCTCGTCCTGCTCGTCCTCGTCGCCGCCCCGCTGCGCCGCTCGGGGGCCTACACCCTCTCCGACTTCGCCGAGGCCCGCCTCGAATCGCCACGGGCGCGTCGGCTCGCCGGCCTCTTCGTCGTCGGCATCGGCTGGCTGTACCTGCTGCCCCAGCTCCAGGGCGCCGGACTCACCCTGCGGATCCTCACCGGAGCCCCCGACTGGGCCGGTGGGCTGCTCGTCGCCGCCGTCGTCACCAGCACCGTCGCCGCGGGCGGCATGCGCAGCATCACCTTCGTACAGGCATTCCAGTACTGGCTGAAGCTCACCGCCCTCCTCGTCCCCGCCCTCTTCCTCCTCGCCGCCTGGTACGGGGACGGGGCGCCCAGGGCCCGCTTCGACGCCCCCGCCGTCCTGCGCGAACACACCGTCGTCCGGGTCGCCGACACGGTGCGGATCGACCTCGACGCCCCCCTCACCGTCACCGTCACCGGCACCGTCGACTCCGTCCGCTCCGCCGGACGGACCGTCACGCTCGCCCCCGGCACCCATCGCGTGCTCGCCGGCACCTCGCTCGCCTTCCCGCCGGGCACGCCGCTCCCCGAGCGGGCCGCGAGCGGCACCGACCCCCTCGGCTGGTCCCAACCGCTGGCCGGCGGACGCGAAGGGCACCAGCTGTACGCCACGTACGGACTGATCCTCGCGACCTTCCTCGGTACCATGGGGCTGCCGCACGTCGCCGTCCGCTTCTACACCAGCCCGCACGGCCGCGCGGCCCGGCGCACCACCCTGGTCGTCCTCGGCCTCGTCGGGGCCTTCTACCTCCTTCCGCCCCTCTACGGCTTCCTCGGCCGGATCTACGCCCCCGAGCTCGTCCTCACCGGCTCCGCGGACGCGGCCGTGCTGGTGCTGCCCGATCGGGTCCTCGGCGGCTTCCCCGGCGAACTCCTCGGGGCGCTCCTCGCGGCCGGCGCCTTCGCCGCCTTCCTCTCCACCGCCTCCGGGCTCACCATGTCCGTCGCCGGGGTCCTCACCCAGTCCGTGCTGTCCTCCGGGGGCGTCCGACACTTCCGCCTCGCGAGCCTGATCGCCACCGCCGTTCCGTTGGGGGTGGGGGCCGCTGCCTCCGAGGTGCCGGTCGCCGACGCCGTCGGCCTCGCCTTCGCCGTCTCCGCCTCCTCCTTCTGCCCGTTGCTGGTCCTCGGCATCTGGTGGCGGCGGCTCACCCCGCCCGGCGCCATGGCAGGCCTCCTGCTCGGCGGCGGCTCCGCCCTCGCGGCCGTGATGGCCACCCGGGCCGGACTGGCTTCCGAGGGGTGGCCGCACACCCTGATGGCCTGGCCGGCCGTCTGGTCGGTTCCCCTCGGCTTCCTGACGATGGTGTGCGTCTCGCTCGCCACTCCGCGTCGGATCCCGCCCGGCACCCCCGCCCTCCTGGCCCGACTCCACCTTCCGGAGGAGCTCGCCGGCACCCTCCCCGTCCGGGGAGCGCGTCGATGAGCGATGACCGCCGCCCTTGGGGTGCGCCGACGCGCGCCCCCGGTCCTGCCCGTGAGGCGTGCGGATGACCGGCACCGTCCTCGTCGCCGCGACCGTCGCCGGTGTCCTGCTGCTCGCCGTGGGTTTCGCCCTGGGGAGGTTCGCAGCCCGTCGCGGCGGTTCCCCGGCCGACCCCGACCTCGGCACCCCCGTCGAGCGGGCCACCTTCCACACCCTGCACACCGCCTCGCTCGCCGCACCTCCGCTGCGCGCCGGGCTCACCGAGGGGACCGCCCGCAAGGCGGCCCGCACGCTGCGCTCGCTGCTCGGCACGGAGGCGCTCTGCCTCACCGACCGGGGCACGGTCCTCGCCTGGGACGGGCCGGGCGAGGACCATCACCGTGCGCACGTTCCGGAGCGCGTCGCCGAGACCTTGGAGACCGGTCGCAGCCGTTCCGTGCACAGCGGCTGCGACGATCCGGCGTGCCCGTTGCGCTGGGCGGTGATCGCCCCGCTCACCGGTGAGGAGGGGGTGCTCGGCGCGCTCGTGGCCTACGGGTCGCGGGAGTCGGCCGTTCTGGTGCGGGCCGCGACCGAGGTCGCCCGGTGGGTCTCGGTCCAGTTGGAGCTGGCTGAACTGGACCGCTCGCGCACCCGGATCGTGGAGGCCGAGATCCGTGCCCTGCGCGCCCAGATCTCCCCCCACTTCATCTTCAACTCGCTCGCCGCCATCGCTTCGTTCGTCCGCACCGATCCCGAACGCGCCAGGGATCTCCTGCTGGAGTTCGCCGATTTCACCCGCTACTCCTTCCGCAGGCAGGGGGAGTTCGCCCGGCTTGCCGACGAACTGCGCTCCATCGAGCAGTACTTGGCCCTGGCCGGTGCGCGCTTCGGGAACCGATTGGAGGTGACGCTGCAGATCGCTCCCGAGGTGCTGCCGGTGGCCCTGCCCTTCCTCTGCCTACAGCCGCTGGTGGAGAACGCCGTCAAGCACGGCCTCCAGGACCGTGAGCGGGGTTGCCGGGTCACCATCGCGGCCCGGGACGCGGGTGCCGAAGCGGTCGTGACGGTCGAGGACGACGGCATCGGCATGGACCCGGAGTTGCTGCGCGCCGTTCTGCGCGGTGAACACCCGTCTGGCTCCGGCATCGGCCTGTCCAACGTGGACGAACGACTGCGCCAGGTGTACGGGGCGGAGCACGGCCTGGTCATCGAGACCGGGATCGGCGCGGGTATGAAGGTGACGGTGCGCATTCCCAAGTACCGTTCGGGGGTGCACCCCTCGGCGCTCTGGGACCCGTCAGTGCAGATACAGGGAGAGGTGCGCGAGCGGGAGACCGAGCTTCCAGGCGGGTAGCCAGATCTGCTCGGTTTCGTCGACGGGGGAGGCGGGATCGGTCCGGTCGTCGAGGTCCACGGCGCGGACCCAGGTGTCCCGCAGGCGGCTCCAGGCGGTCCGTGCGAGTGCCAGGTCCGGTCCGTCGCCCCCGGTCGTCGACCGTTCGGCGAGTCGCCCTTCCACCCAGGGCGGCCAGGGCCGGTCGTACGCGGTGCGGCGCAGCCATTCGTCGGGCCGGCGGCCGGCCCGTGTGCCGGTCGGCCCGTCCGGCTCCTCGGCGAGGTGGACGGTCAGCGTCAGGGCTTGGAGGCCGGCGCGGTACTCCAGCGAGCCGGGGGGCACGAGCGACGCCCTCCGCAGCACTTCGTCGGCCAGGTACTCGGCACACAGCCATGCCATCGGCACGGCGAGGCCGCCGCCACCGGTCCCGCCGGTGTCGTTCGTGCTTTCGGGCAGCAATGCTCCCACCTTCTCCCGGGCGTGGAGGACCCCGGACGTCAGGGGTCCGGAGGAGAGCCTCCTCCCTGGAGGACCTCCGCGGGTCCTGCTTTGCTCAACTCGCCCGTGTGGTTTCGGATACGTTTTCCGGCCGGATCGGTGCTGGTGAGGCTGGGAGTGCCGGAAGGGCGAAGAGTGACGGGAGGGGTGGGAGGGAGGAGACTGCGGCAGGCCCGGACGACGGGAGCGGGAGCGTCACCCCAGGAGCGCGTAGACGGCGGTCGCATGGGCCGCCGCCCCGTCCGTCCCTTCGGCCGTCATCGTGATGTCGGCGAAGGCCATCCGCTTCCCCGCCTTGGTCAGGCGGGCGTGCACGAGCACGTCGGCTCCGATCACCGCGCGCTGGAAGCTGATGGACTGTTGGACGGTGGTCATCGGTACGAAGCCGCCCCGGGCCACCGAGACCGCGATCACCGTCGCCGTGTCGGCAGCAGCCATCAGGGCCTGGCCCGAGAGGCCGCCGCCCTCCCGGGCCAATCGGTCCGACCAGGGGAGTCTGAGCACGGCTTCGTGGCCGTCGACGGCCACGGATTCGACGGTGAGCCCCAGATCGAGCACCCAGGGTGCGAAGTTGTCGGCGAGGACCTTTTCGGCGGCAGCGGTTGTCAGCGTCACGGCGTCATTGTGCGGCCCCGCGCCGTGGCCGGGCAATGACGCCGTGACGCGGGCGGTAGCCGGGCAGGGAACGGCCGAGTTGCCGCAGCGCGTAGTACGAGCGGGACTTGACGGTCCCGGTGGGTATGCCGAGCTCATCGGCGGCCTCGCTCACGGTGAGGCCGCGGAAGTAGAGCCGGACGAGCACCGCCCGGTGTTCGGGGCTGAGCTCCCGCACGGCCGCCCGTACGTCGAGCGCGGCCTCGGCCGAGGCGGTGGCGTCGGCCGGATCGGGAGTCACGGCGAGGACGCCGTCGCCGATTTCGGCGGGGCGGGCGAGCCGTGAGCGGCGGGCGTCGATGGCGAGGCGGCGCGCCACGGTGAAGAGCCAGGGGCGCATCGAGGCGTAGGGCCCGGTGAAGGCTTCGGGGTGGAGCCAGGCCCGCACCAGGGTCTCCTGGGCGAGGTCCTCGGCCCGCTGTCGGTCCCCGTAGGTCAAGCCGAGCAAGAACGAGAGCAGTGCGGGGCCGTGGTCCCGCTGCAGTTCCTCCAGGGTCCGCTCGTCGGTCGTCGCTGTCGTCATGCTTCCCGCCTCTCCTACGGCTCGTCGTCCGGGCCGTATCGGAACGCATCCGCACCGCGAGGGACAGGGAACGGACACCGGTCTGCGACGAACGGTCGCACCGAGCGACGAGTGGTACGGCGAGCGGTCGGGCGGAGTCGATGCGTCCGTTTCGGCGGGGTTCATGTCCCGGTGCGGCCTTGACCCTTGACTGCGGCTTTCCTGGACGATCAATTAATCAGAACAGATGTTCATCGCATGAATAGGGTGGAGTGCCGTACATGACCTCACGCACCAGATCGCCGGGAACGGTGGCCCTCGCCGCGCTCCTGCTCGCGGCCGCGACCGCTTGCACCGGTGGGAGCGGCCCGGTCGCCGATGCCACCGCGGCGGGGGCCGGGGACGGGCGGACCGGGAGCCCCGCCGTCCCGTCCGCCGCGCCCGGTGGGGCATCGGCCCCCACCGGATTCACCCTCGTTGCCTCCGGGGACGTCCTCCCGCACGACTCGATCATCCGGCGCGCCGCCGAGGACGCGCACGGCACCGGATACGACTTCGGCCCGATGCTGTCCGGTGCGAGGCCCGTCGTCTCCCGCGCGGACCTCGCCCTCTGTCACATGGAGACCGCGTACGGGAAGGAGGGCGGCCCCTACACCGGCTACCCCGCCTTCGCCTCGCCCCCCGAAATCGCCGCCGCACTCAAGGCCACCGGTTACGACTCCTGCTCCACCGCCTCCAACCACACCCTCGACAGCGGGGCGGCGGGTCTGCGGCGCACGCTCGACGCGCTGGACCGGGTCGGGGTCCGGCACGCGGGCTCTGCCCGGACCGCGGAGGAGGCGGCCCGCACCACCCTGCTCACGGCGGGTGGTGCCACCGTCGCCCAACTCGCCTACACCTACGGCACCAACGGCCGCCCACTGCCCGAGGGGCAGCCCTGGGCGGTCGCACTGCTCGACGAGGGCACGGTGATCGCCGATGCGCGCGCCGCCCGTGAGGCCGGTGCCGACGTGGTCGTGGTCAGCGTCCACTGGGGCACCGAATGGCAGACCGAACCCGACCGACGGCAGCTCTCCCTCGCCCGGGCGCTGACCGCCTCGCGGAGCGGCGGACGCCCGGACGTCGACCTGATCATCGGCACCCACGCCCACGTTCCGCAGGCGTACGAGAAGGTCAACGGGACCTGGGTGATCTACGGGATGGGAGACCAGATCGCCGGTGACATGATCAACCACGAGGGCGCCCACGACCCGCGCGGCAACCAGAGCAGCATCGGCCGCTTCACCTTCGCTCCGCCCAGGACCCCCGGGGGGCGTTGGGAAGTCACCAAGGCGGAGTTCCTGCCCCAGTGGTTCGACACGGTGCGCGGTCGCGTGGTGAACCTCGGTGCTGCGGACGGTGCGGACGCGCACCAGATCGAGATCCGCGACGCGATCCGACGGGCCGTCCTCAGCCGGGGCGCGGACAAGGACGGCCTGCTGATGGGGAAGTAGGACGGGGCGGCGGACGCCCGCTCCGTCCGGGCGGGGAAGGCGGCCCGTCGGCATCCTTCCGGTGGGCGGGCGGCGGACCGGGCGCCGGGTGTGCGCCGCCGACCGGCTCGCTCCGACCTGCACGGCTGTCGGCCCATCGGGTGTTTTCGGACGGGTGACCGGTGTCGATGAGGGGTACGGGTCCTCATCCGTACGAACCATTGGTCATGAAAAAGGATCAGATGGACAGTGGGCGCCGGGCGGTACTGCGGCTCGCCGCCGCCCTCGGGGCCACCGCCACCGTGGGAGTCCTCTCCACGGACCGGCTCGCGCCCGCACCCGAACCCCGGAGCGCGCCCGGAGGCGGCAGCGCGCGTCCGGCCGCGGGACCACAGGCGCGAGCCGCCCGGCTCCGCCCGTCCGCCTACCGCCTGCAACCGATGACCTCCCATACGCCCGCGTCCCTGCGGCGCGCGGTACCGCCGGTGCGCCAGCGCCCCTTCCTCAGCATGTCCGGAGTCGGCCGCTCGATGGTGCTGACCTTCGACGACGGCCCCGACCCCCGCTACACCCCCGGCATCCTGGAGACCCTGCGCCGGTACGACTGCCGGGCGATGTTCTTCGTCTGCGGCGAGATGGCCGTGGAGAACCAAGACCTGTTGCGGGAGATGGCCGCGGACGGCCATGTCGTCGGCAACCACTCCTGGTCCCATCCCCTGATCCCCAAGCTGCGGCCCTCTCTGATCCGTGACGAGCTCGGCTCCACCAGCGAGGTCATCGAACGGGCCCTGGGCGCCGCCCCGCTCTGGTACCGCGCGCCCTACGGGGCCTGGAACCGGCACTCCTTCGAGATCGGCGCCGAACTCGGCATGGAGCCGCTCGCCTGGACCGTCGACACCCTGGACTGGAAGGAGCCCGGTACCGGCACCATCGTCCGTCGGGTCCTCGACGGCGCCGCGCCCGGTGTCGTCGTCCTCTCCCACGACGCCGGCGGCAACCGGTCCCAGAGCGTGGCCGCGCTCCGCCGCTATCTGCCCCGACTCCTCGACGACGGCTACCAGATCACCGTTCCGCGGCGCTGAACGCCCGGATGCGGCGAGGGCCCCGACCCCGTCGACCGCCGGGGGCCGGCCGCGCCCGTACGCGGAGTGCGCCCCCAGCCCCGATGGGCAGGGGCGGTGCGCCCGGCCGGCTAACCGAGGGGGAGGAGGTCGGCGAGGAGGTCGGCGAACTCCTCGGGGTCGAGGACGCGGATGTCGAGTTCTTCGGCCTTGGTCCGCTTGGATCCGGCCTTTTCGCCCGCGACCAGCAGAGTGGTGCGCTTGGACACGGACGACGAGGCCTTTCCACCGGCTCGCTCGATGAGCTCGTTCATCTCGTTCCGGCTCAACGCCGCCAGGCGACCGGTCATGGAGCCGGTGACCACGACGGCTTGCCCGGCCAGGGGGCCGTCGACCGCCGAGGCCCCGCCGGCTTCTTCGTCGCTCGGGGGCCCCTGCGGCTCGGTGACCTGGATGCCGACCTGTTGGGCCTGGAGTTTGTCGAGGAGCGGGGCGAGTTCGATGAGTTCCGCCGCGATGACACGGGCCTTCTCGGTGCCGATGCCGTCGACCCCGGCCAGCGCGTCGGCATCGGCAGCCCGGATCGCGGCCATCGACCCGAAGTGAGCGGCGATCCGACGGGACATCGTGCGTCCGGTGCCGCGGACGCCGAGGGCGCAGAACACACGGTTCAACGCGGCCCCGCGGGCGGTCTCGATCGCGGCGAGGAGGTTGGCGGCGCTGGTCTCACCCATGCGCTCCAGACCGAGGAGCTGCTCGCGGGTCAGCGTGAACAGGTCGGCGACGTCGTTGACGAGACCCGCCTCCACCAGCTGGATCGCGCGCGTGCCGCCGAGGCCTTCGATGTCGAGCTGGTCCCGCCCGGCGGCGTAGATCACCGAGGCCACGGCCTGACAGCTTCGTCCGCGTACACACCTCCACCGCTGCTCGGAGGCGTCGATCGCATCCCCGCAGCGGGGGCACGCCTCGGGGAAGGCGATCGGGCCCTCGGTGCCGGTGCGCTGGTCGACCAGCGGTGCCTCGACCCGGGGGATCACGTCGCCGGCCCGGTACACGAACACCTGGTCACCGATCATGAGCCCGCGACGGGTGATGTCGGACGGATTGTGCAGCGTGGCGTAGGTGACCGTCACCCCGTCGATGACCACGGGCTCCAGAACGGCGCGCGGGGCGATGATCCCGGTCCGGCCGACGTTCCACTCCACCGCCAGCAGACGCGTCACCTTGTGCTCGGCCGCCAGTTTCCGGGCCACCGCCCATCTCGGGGCGCGCGAGCCGTTGCCGGCCTCCCGCTGGTCCTCGGCCGAGTCGGCCTTGACGACGACGCCGTCGATCCCGAACGGCAGCTCTGCGCGCAGCCCGGCGATCACGTCGATGCGTTGCTGCACCTGCTTCACGGTCTCGCATCGCACCGGGGCGGCAGCCGTGCTGACGGCCGTGTTCGCGCCGAGCACGGCCAGTTGCTCCAGCAGAGCGACGTGGTCGGAGTCTTCCAGGCCAACCGCGTCGTAGGCGAAGAACGTCAACTCGATCCGGTAGGGGCGGTCCTTGGCCCGCAGGGTGCCGGCCGCCCCGCTGCGCGGGTGCGCGAAGGGCGTGGCCTCGTGTGCGAGCCGGATTCGGTTGGCCTCCTCGAACTGAGCTGACGTCAGCAGCACCTCGCCGCGCAACTCGACGTCGACCGGCCGGGTGAGGACCGACGGCAGCCCGAGGACGGCGTCGGCGGCGTGAGTGATGTCCTCGCCGGCCAGGCCGTCGCCGCGGGTGAGGACCTGCACGAGCCGGCCGCCTCGGTAGCGGGCGGCCACCGCGAGGCCGTCGAGCTTCGGTTCCACACACCACCCGGCCACGGGGCGCCCCAGACGCCGTTCCAACCCCGCAGCCCACTCGGCGAGCTCGTCGGCGTCGAAGACGTTGTCGAGGGAGAGCATCGGCACCGAGTGCGGCACGTCACCCTGCACGGCCCCGCCCGCCACTCTCCCCGTCGGCGACTCGGCCAGCACCTCGTCCGGGTGGGTCTCCTCGTAGGCAGCGATGGCGCGCAGCAGCCCGTCGTACTCGTCGTCACCAAGCGGTGTGGTCCCGTCGCCGTAGTACGCGGCCGATGCCGCCACGGCGGTCGTCACGGCCTCCGCATAGGTGTCAGAGGAGATCAGGGCATGGTTTTCGGTCATGAACGTCATCATGCTGCCCGCCACTGACAATGCCACCGCCCACTCCTCGTCGGTGAGGCGACCGACGCCCGGCCCACGGCGGCGGCGGTCAGGTGCTGCCGTTCCGGCCGGTTGGACCCGGCTTGCTCCTGGTGTGCGCAGGCTTGCCCGGGAGGCGAGGAACTACGTGGACTTCCCCCTGCGGAACAACGGGCCCCGTCGGGGAACTTGCGCTGCGGCCTGCCCGGCGCACTCGCTTCTGCGCAGTCGGGGACACCGTGTGCTCGGCGGATCAGTAGCGGTGGCCGGGCCAGTGCGGGTCCTCCCAGCGATCAGGACCGGTGACCCCGAGCAGCCGTATCCGGTGAAGCAGTTCTTCGGACACGCCGATGGCACGTAGTCGTGTGGGTGCATGGCGAACCAGCCAGCCAGTCAGCTCGACGCGCATCTCTTCCCCGTTCTCCGATGAGTACCAGGGAAGTTGGTCACCGAGCAGGTCGTACTCCCAGCGTGTCACCGCTTCGGCCAGATGCTGGGCGGCCGCCGGTCCGGTCAGTGCTTCCCAGGTGTGGAGCCACGGGCTCAGCGCGCCAGATGCCTCGGTGCTCAGTATGAGGACCTCGTGCGCGGGTACGACGGGATCCGGATCGGTGAGCGTGTGTGCCCACCAGGCGCGCAGGAATTCCTCGACTGCCGCGGCCTGTTCAGCGGGCCACCGCTGCCAGTGACCGAGTGCGAACGAGCGCCCGACTGTTTCCATGCCGAAGAGGGGCTCGACGTGCCCGCGGACGAGGGCCGTGGCGAACTGGGGCAGAATCCTGCGGAGGACGGATGCGTGGTCGCTCCAGTCGATCGCCTCCCATGTGCGTCGCAGGAGGTCGGGGTCCAGCTCCGTGTCCGCCGCCTTGAGCTGGGCAAGATCTTCCGCGCTGCCCCAGTGGCAGTCACAGTTGTGCTCGTCGGGATGGGCGGTCATCCCCCGGAAGGTGGCTGCCAGGCCGTCCAATGCGGTGTCGAGGCGACGCCGGGCACGGGATCGGTCGAGGTTCGTCATGGGCGTTCGCCTTCGAGGACTCCGGGAGTCGGCACCGCCCGAAGTTCGGCAACCTACCAGGGCAGGCCCCAGCCCGCCATCAGGATGGCGGCGCCCCGGTTGCTGCTGCCGCCTGCTCGCCCGAGGACGGGGTCACGGGCCGTGAGGGATGCGTCCGTGGAGAAGACCAAGGTCGGGTACGGGGCCTCAGCGCCGGCGGGCGGGTCCTCCTCGTACCCGCCCGCCTCCGCAACGGCCGCCCTCGGGACCCACCCGCGGCCGGGTTCGGAATCGGCACCACCACCGCCCACCGCGTTCCCGACCTCACCGGGCAACGCGCCTAGGCCGTGTTTTAGGTCGGGGTCCGGTTCTGGCTCCCATTCCGCGATGATCATGGTGTGGGGCGTGGGGATCTTTCTGATGAGCAGTGGTCGG
>NZ_JBHYMF010000026.1:0-58513 GCF_042742855.1 Streptomyces sp. NPDC058877
CAGGCCGTGTGCGTGGAGCGGGTCGGGGGCGCGTGCCGCGCCCGTCGGGGCGCCTCCCGGGGGCGGACGGGCACGGTCCGCGGGGCGCCGTTCCTCAGTCGCTCCCCCGCACGGGGAGTGCCCGGGCGTCTGCTTCAGATCCCCTTGTCGGGCCAGCCGAGGAGGCGGGCGCCGATCACGGCGGTCTGGAGCGTGTAGCGGTGCGTCGGGTCGGCGGGGTCGGCGCCGGTGAGCCGGTGGATACGGTCGAGCCGGTAGGAGACGGCCCGCACGGACAGGTTGAGGTGGCGTGCCGCCTGGGTGGTGACGCAGCCGGTGTCGAAGAAGGCGGTCAGCGTGTCGAGGAGCGGCTCCGCACCTCCCCGGGCCGTCCGGAGCGGTCCGAGGATGCTGTCGACGAGGTCTTCCATGGCCTGCCGGTCACGGGTGAGCACGGGGTAGACGAGGAGGTCGGCGGCGCGCAGGACCGGTGCGTCGAAGCCGAGGCGGTCGGCGAGGTCGAGGGCGCCGAGGGCCTCCTCGTAGGAGTGGACGACACCGCCCGGGCCGGGCTGCGGCCTGCCGATCGCGACCTGCCCGCCCTCGGTGGCGGCATAGGCCTGCTTGGCGAAGTAGGCGAGGACGTCTCCCTGGTCGCCGGGGGCGATGCACACGATCCGGCCGGCCTTGGTCGTGAGCAGGATGTGCCGGTCGCCGAACCGTCCGATCATCGCCCGCTCCACCTGCTGGGGCGCCGGATCCGCCTCGCCGTACGCCTGCGGGCCACGGGCGACCGCAACGGCGTGCGCGTGCGAGAGCCGCAGGCCGAAGCGTTCGGCCCGCTCGGCTATCCGCCCCAGACCACCGCGGCCGTACAGCAGGTCGTCGATGAACTCGCGCCGCTCGGCCTCCTCCTGCCGCACCGCGAGCCGTTGGGCCCGCTCGAAGCCCCCGGCGAGCGCGTCCACCGACTGCTCGACCGCGGCGAGCAGGTCGAGCGTCGTCCGCCGCGACAGGGGCTGCTCGGGCCAGGCAGCACGGACGGCAGCCAGGTGCCGGCCGATCAGCGCGCGCAGGGCGAGCCCCTCGCGGGCCGCCTGCTCGCCGGCTCGCCGGCGCTGCTCCACCTCGTGCCGATTCAGTCGACGGCCGGTCGCCGCGACGTCCACGAGCAACGGATCGTAGGCCTCCACGCCCTCGTCTCTCCTCTCCTCGCTGGGCCCGCTCACCGGCTGCCTCGCCGGGACGGGCGGTACGGAACGCGATCGGGCGGGATCCCCCCGAACCCCGACGCGCGGGGCGCGTGCGGGGGACGCACCCGGCCGGGGTCCGCGGCGGCGCGGAGCCGCCCCCCGGCCCGGCCGCGGGGCTTCACCCCCCGGCCGCACGGAAGGGCCGCACTGCGCCGGGCGGTCACGCCCCGGCCTCCCGGCCGTCTCCCGCGGCGGCTCCCCGGCGGCGATGGCGCTGCACCTCGTACGAAGCGAGCAGCAGGGCCGCGATGTTCAGCGGAAAGGCGACGGCCTCGGCGACCGCGGTGACGCCCCAGGCCCGGCCGAGGCTCGCCGCGAGCGCCAGGCACAGCAGCAACCCGGGAAGGATCCTGCGCCACCGCGGCAGCTCGGCCGTCCGCCAGACCCGTGTGCACAGGACGACGCCGTACACGAGGAAGGCGAGCGCGCTCAGGGCGAGCAGGACCAGAACGAGTGACATGACCGGGCTTTCGGGTAGGTGGAAGGCAGTGCCGACCAGACTTCCCGGCTCACCAACCGCTGATCATATCGGTCAGGCGAGATCGGTGAAGGCCTCGACGGCATGCGTCTTGCCGGTGACGACGATGACGTCCCCCTTCTCCACCACCGTCTCGGCGGTCGCGTAGGTGAAGTCCTGCCCCGGGCGTTTGATGCCGACGACCGTCACGCCGTACTGGCTGCGGACCTGGGAGTGGCCCAGCGGCCTGCCCGTGGCGACCTGCGGGGCGACCGTCTTGACCAGGGCGTAGTCGTCGTCGAACTCGATGAAGTCGAGCATGCGGCCGGTGACGAGGTGGGCGACGCGCTCCCCCATCTCGTGTTCGGGCAGGACGACGTGGTGGACGCCGAGGCGTTCCAGGATCTGGCCGTGCTGACGGCTGACGGCCTTCGCCCAGATGTTGGGGACGCCGGCTTCGAGGAGGTTGGAGCTGATGAGGATGCTCGCCTCTATGGCGCTGCCGATGCCGACCACCGCGCTGGTGAACTCGTTCACGCCGAGCTGCCGCAGGACTTCGGGGTCGGTCGAGTCGGCGGCCACCGTGTGGGTCAGCACGTCGCTGTACTTCTGGACGACCCGGGCGTCCGTGTCGATGCCCAGCACGTCCCAGCCACGACGCACCAGCTCGTTGGCCAGGGAGAGCCCGAAGCGGCCCAGCCCGATGACAGCGACGCGCTGGTCCGCCTGCGCACGGTAGTCGAGGGGCAGTTTGCGGCGTCGGCGGTCGCGCAGGTGGCGCAGGTAGTTAACCAATGACGGGTCGCTCCTCGGGCAGTTCGTAGCGTCGGGTGCGCTCGCGCAGGGCGAGTGCGGACACCAGGGTGATGGGGCCGATGCGGCCGATGAACATCAGGGCGATGAGGACGAGCTGTCCGACGTCGGGGAGGCCGGCGGTGAGTCCGGTCGACAGCCCGACGGTCGCGAACGCGGAGACGACCTCGAACAGCACCGCTTCCAGCGGGGCGTCGCTCACCGACAGCACGACCAGGGTGGCGGTCATGACCAGGCCCACTCCCATCAGGGCCACGGTCAGCGCTTGCCGCAGGACGTGCGGGGCGAGCCGGCGGCCCAGCACGGTGGAGGTCGGTTCGCCCCGCACCTCTGCGGCGATCGCGGCGGCCAGCACGGCGAAGGTGGTGACCTTGATGCCGCCGGCGGTGCCCGCGCTTCCGCCGCCGATGAGCATCAGCATGCACGTCATCAGCAGCGTCGAGGCGTGCATCGCCCCGACGTCCAGGGAGTTGAATCCGGCGGTGCGGCTCATCGCGGAGTGGAAGAAGCTGTCGAGGATCTTGCCGGCGACTCCGTGCGCGCCGAGCGTTCCGGGGTTCGTCCATTCCAGCAGCGCCGTGAGCACCGTTCCCAGGAAGAGCAGCACGACGGTCGTGATCACCGTGAGCTTGGTGTGCAGGGTCCAGTTCTTCCGGCCGGTGGTGCGCAGCCGGTGGCGGTGGCGGAGCGCCTCCAGCAGCACCGGGAAGCCGATGCCGCCGAGGATGACGGCGGCCGCGATCGGCAGGGTCACCCACCCGTCCTGGGAGTAGCGGGTGAGGCTGTCCGCGTGCAGCCCGAAGCCGGCGTTGTTGAAGGCGGACACCGCGTGGAAGAAACCGAGGTACGCCGATTCCTCGTAGTCGTACCCGTATCCGAGGCGGAACCGCAGCGCCAGGCAGGCGCCCGTGGCGAGCTCCACGACGATCGTCGTGCCCGCCACCCCGAGGAGGACGCGGCGCACGTCTCCGATGCCGAGGCTCCTGGTCTCCGCCTGGGCGGTGAGCTGCATCCTCAGCCGCAGCCTGCCCGCGACGAGCAGGGCGAGCAGGGACGCCATGGTCATGATGCCGAAGCCGCCCACCTGGACCAGGCCCAGGATGACGGCCTCGCCGAAGCCGCTCCAGTAGGCGCCGGTGTCCACGACCGCGAGACCGGTCACGCACACGGCGGAGGTGGAGGTGAACAGGGCCGTCAGCGGGTCGGCCGGCCGGCCGCTCTCCGTCGCGGCCGGCAGCATCAGCAGCACGGTGCCGAGCACCACGACCGCCGCGAAGGCGAGGACCACCGTGCGGGCCGGGTGGGTGGTGAAGAACGAGCGCGCCCGCAGGTGAATGATGGCGGCCACGGCCCGTTCCCTTCCCGTTGTGTCGCTGGTGACAGGCTTGACCATCCCCCCGGGACGGTCTGAGCGTCAAGATCCGTCCGAGCACCCGCACGCCGTGTCGCCGCCCGCACGCACGAACGGCACCGGAGCGGTGCACGGAGGAACCGGCACCGCGCCACCGCTTCCGGGACGTCGGGGGGCGCCCCTCGGCACCGTGGGTGCGAGTGCGGCATAAAGAGAGGGTAAACGTTGCCGAGACCCGGCAGTGAGAAAGGGTGCCCCCGGATGCGAAGATCTCTTCGACGGCGCATTCGACGCCAGAGCGAAGGAGTCGGGACATGACATGGTTTCTGGGTCTCGGCATTGCCGGTCTGGTGTTGCTCGTCCTCTCCTTGGTCTTCGACGGGGTGTTGGAGGGGGTCCTCGACGGTTTCGGCGGGGGCGGGGACGGTTTGTTGTCGTTGCCGGTGATCGCCGCGTTCGTGTCGGCCCTGGGTTTCTCGGGGGCGATCGTGTCGGGGGTCACGGGTACGGGGGCGGGGGTCGCCACCGGTGTGGGTGTGGTCACGGGGGTCGGCGCGGCTTGGCTGACGTGGAGGTTCAGCCGAGCGTTGATGCGCGACGGGACCGCACCCGCACCGCGGGGCGAGGACGTGGTGGGATCGTCGGGTGCAGTGGTGACGGCCATTCCGGTGGACGGTTACGGCGAGGTGCTGTTGCACCTCGCGGGGCAGCCGGTGAAGTACGCGGCCCGGGCCGACGCGCCCGTCGCCCGTGGTGTCGAGGTGTGGGTCGAGGGCGTGCTCTCGCCGACGTCCGTTGCGGTCCGGCCCGTCGAGCATTGACGCGCAGTCGTTCCCGTTTGTTCTCATTCCGTTCCGATTGAAGGGGGTTCTTCCGTGAGCCCTGTGCTTTTCTCCGTCGTGGGCATCGTCGTCCTGGTCGTACTGCTGGGACTCGTCGTCGTCACGCGGTACAAGGTCGCCGGTCCCAGCGAGGCGTTCATCATCACGGGTCGTCGGGGGAAGAAGACGACCGATCCCGAGACGGGACGGGTGTTCACCGACAACAGCGGCCAGAAGGTCGTGGTCGGTGGCGGCGTGTTCGTCGTGCCGTTCGTGCAGCAGAAGTTCACGCTCGACCTGTCGAGCCGCCACATTCCGGTGGCGGTGCGGGGCGCGGTCACCTTGCGGGGGGTGAAGGCGAACCTGGAGGGCGTCGCGATCGTGAAGGTCGGTGGCACCGAGGACTCGATCCGGGCCGCCGCCCAGCGCTTCCTGATGCAGCAGGAGGGCATCGTGGGCTTCACCCAGGAAGTGCTGTCGGGCGCGCTGCGGTCGATCGTGGGCCGGATGTCGGTGGAGGACATCATTCGCGACCGGGCCGCGTTCGCCGGTCAGGTCGCCGAGGAGGCCGAGGCCAGTCTGTCCGGTCAGGGCCTGGTGCTGGACGCCTTCCAGATCCAGGACATCACCACCGAAGGCTCCTACCTGGAGGACCTGGGCCGTCCCGAGGCCGCACGTGCGAAGCAGGAGGCTGACATCGCGGAGGCGGTCGCCCGTCGCGCTGCGGAGCAGGCGCGGTTGAAGGCGGAGGAGGAGATCGCCGTTGCGCAGCGCACGCTGGCGCTGAAGCAGGCGGAGATCAAGGCGCAGACGGACGAGGCGGCTGCCCAGGCCAATGCCGCTGGTCCGCTGGCCGAGGCCGCTCGTCAGCAGGACGTCCTGAGCGAGCAGGAGAAGGTCGCCGCCCGCCAGGCCGCGCTGACGGACCGCCAGCTCGACACCCAGGTGCGCAAGCCCGCGGACGCTGCTCGCTACCAGGCCGAGCAGGAGGCGGAGGCCCGTCGGATCGCCCTGGTGAAGCAGGCCGAGGCAGATGCGCAGCGCTCCCGTTTGACCGGTGAGGGCGAGAAGGCCCATCGTGCGGCGCTGGCCGATGCGGTGCGGATCGAGGGCGAGGCGCAGGCTGCCGCCATCGCCGCGAGGGGGTCCGCCGAGGCCGAGGCCATGCAGAAGAAGGCCGATGCCTTTGCGCAGTACGGGGACGCGGCCGTTCTGCAGATGCTCGTCGAGGTGTTGCCGCAGGTCGTGGCCAAGGCCGCGGAGCCGCTCGCGGCCGTCGACAAGATGACGGTGATCTCCACGGACGGCGCCAGCCAGTTGACCCGGACCGTCACCGACAACGTGACGCAGGGCATGGAGTTGCTGTCCTCCGCCACCGGGGTCGATCTGGCCTCCCTCCTCCAGGGCATCACCCAGAAGAAGACGGAGGCCCCGAGCACCAACGTCGAGATCACCGACTAGCGCGGACGGGACCCTGCGGTGCGTGACCGCGGGACCCGTTCCTGCCGGACCGGTAACGGCAACCGTCGACCGCGCCGCCGCTCCACACGGAGCGACGGCGCGGTCTGCTGCGCTCCCCCGTCCTGACCGTGCTTCGGGAGGGGAACGGGGGGCGGGTCGGAGCCGAGGGGACCACCGGCTGCGACCCGGTTCCGTCAGAGGTGCTGCGGCGGGCCGAGCAGCGGGGTGCGCACCGGAGCGGCGAGGCCGACGAACACCACCATCTCGTGACCGCCCGGATTGGTCTGGAGCGGTACGTCGAGCCAGTTGTTGGCCAGCCAGACATTGCCCGAGGGGTCGATCTGGACGGCGGTGTTCCGCTCCAGTCCGTCACTCGTGTAGCCGGTGTCCGCGGGGGAGATCGGGTCCCCGGTGCGCGTACCGGGCGGGCAGGCGGAGAGGCGGGCGCCGCACAGGTTGGCCAGCCGGTGTCCGCCGAAGTTCGCCACCCAGACCGTGTCGTTGCCGTCGACCGCGATCCCCCAGGGCAGGAACAGGCCGTCGTTGACGAAGGGCTCCACGGGGGTCGTGCCGTCGGGACGGACCATCGTGACGGAGGCGTCGACGTGCCGGGTGACGATGTCCTTGACCGCCTCGGCGACCATGGCCGGCGTGGTGCCTTCACAAGGCGCCACCACTGCACCGCCGTTGGCCACCCAGACGTTGCCCAGGCTGTCGGAGGCGATGCCCATGGGACGCTTGATGCCGCCGCCAGTGACCGAGCGCAGGGGGGTGCCCTGCGGGGACAGCAGCATGACGCTGTCGCTCCCGTTGCCCGTCACCCAGGCGCGCTTCCGCGTGTCGATCGTGACGTCGAAGGGCTTGACCAGGCGGTCCCCTCCGGGCGCGATGTTCCGGGCCCGGTCGGGGTTCCCCTCCGGGATCCGGGTCACGCTCTTGCCGCCGCAGTTGGCGACCCAGATGTTGCCGTCGCGGTCCGAGACGGTGCCCTGCGGCTGGACGATGTCGCCCTGTCGCCAACCCCACGGCGGCGATACGGGCCGGCCGTGGGGGGTGAACTCCGAGACGCTGCGGTACAGGCGGCTGGCGTCGAGCGGGCAGTCGGTTCCCTGGAAGCCGAAGTTGCCGATCCAGACGTGGCCGCGGGGGTCGACGGTCGCCCCGAAGCCCGCGCCGTAGAGGCCCCCGCCGCGGTACGGGGCGCCGGGAACGTCACGGCCGGTCGGCGTCAGCCGGCTCAGGACGCGCGAACCGCAGACGGACTGCCGGGGGTCGGCGTTGAAGGTGTAGTTGTTGCCGATCCACGCCGTGCCCTCCGCGTCGAAGGCGACGTTGCCCGGGCCGTCCAGCTCGTGTCCGTTGCCCACGTAGCGCAGGGCGAGGGTCCAGGCGTCGGGGGCCTGCACCAGCCTGGGCCGATAGGCCTCGCGGCCGTCGGCGAGCGCATAGAGTTCGGCCGGGTGGTTGCCGGGCAGCCTGGCGATGTCCGCGACGGCCTGGAAGGTCTCCTTGGGCACGGGGGCCCCGGGGCGTGCGGCCAGTTCGAAGAGGGGGCCGCAGGTCTGACCGGCGGTGCAGCCGGACAGGACGTCGGCCAGGGTGTTGAAGGCCCGCAGCGTGGAGGTCTGGTCGCCGTTGGGGGCGCCGGCGAGCACCGCGGCCGCCGAGCCGTCCGCGATGTCGGCCAGGTTGTGCGAAACGTCCGCGGCGTTCTGCAGCCCGGGGCTGCGGCCCGCCACCTCGCCCCCCTGGGTGAACTGCGCCATCGCGAACCCGGCTGCGACCGTGGTGCGCTCGTTGAGCACCACCTTTCCGGCGCGGCGCCCGGTACCGAGCATCGCGACGAGCCGGACCGGACGCTGACGGCGCGCGGCCCCGGTACCCCGGGGGCCGGGCCGTCCGGTGTCCGCGGTGAGGTACAGCACGGCGTCGGGGCTCTCCGGGGCACGGTAGGAGAGACTGAAACGGCCCCGTGAGTCACTCCGCGTGCGGGCCAGCGGGCGGGCTCCGGCACCGGGGTGGTTCCCGGCTTGGAGCAGCGTCACTTCGGCACCGGCGAGCGGCCCGGAGGCGCTGCGCACGACGCCGCGCTGGTCCAGCGTGCCGTGTCCGGACGAGGGACCACCGCTGGCCTCCGGGTACGACGCCCCCATCGCGAGGGAGGCCAGGAGGGCGGTGAGCAATGCAGCTCTGCGACGGTGCACAGGAACTCCGTTGGTGTGGCGGGGAACAGGGTGCCCGCCGAGTGCTCCTCCGGTGTGGTCCCGACGCCTCGGCGGATACGGTTCACGGTGGCAGCGGTGCGGCACGAGCGGCGTGCCCCGGCGCCCCGTGTTGTCAGCCTCACCCCTTCAGGTGAGCACACGCGGCCGGACGGCCCCACGCCCCGTCCGACGAGGACGGCGGCGGTGCTGGCCCGCCCCGCGCAGACCTTCGGCTTCGGCCGGGAGGGGCTGCCGTACCCGCCGTCGAAGGGCCCCATACACCCTGCTGCCCGCACCCGTCCACCGCACCCCGTCCGTCCGTCGCGCAGGGAGGGGAGGGCCGATGCGGGCGGGCGGAGCCGCGGGAACCACCGCGCCCTCGATGCACGCTCACGGTGGCCCCGTCGAGGCACAACCTGCCGCCGGCACCCTCAAACACCGCGCTCTCCTGCATGCTCACGGAGGAGGATCTAGCCGCCCACGAGGTCGACGCCCCGTCGCCCGGGATGCGGACGGCCGGCTCCCCCGGTGACCCGCTGGGGAATCAGGAGGCGTCCCGCCGCACGGTGCGCCAGGTGACGGCGACGCCGGCGGTGACGGCGAGCAGCAGGGAACCGAGGATCGCTCCGGCCACGGTGCCGGCGCTGAGGTGGAGCCCGACGTCGACGGAGGTGACCTGGGAGAGCCCGGAGGCCATTGCCACCAGTGGCGGGAGGGCGACGAGGACGCCGAGGAGGGCACCGACGGCCACGATCGAGGAGGTCTCGCCCACGGAAAGGAGGAGCAGTTGACGGACGGTGCCGCCGGCGGACCTCATCACCGCGAAGTCGCGCCGCCGTCCATGGGCCGCGACGGCCATGCCGTTGGCGATGGCGATGGCGCTGTAACCGACCGCGATGACGATGAGTACGGCGGCGAGGCCCTCGGTGAGCTCCGCGTCGGTGTCGTAGTCGTCCAGGGCGTACTGGAGGGCGTCGTGGAGGGCGGTGCCCGGCACCAGCTCGGCGGGGCGGTCGGCACCGGGGACGAAGACGTCGTCGGTGAGGGCGGCCGGGTCGTGGAGGCGGACCAGGTCGCGGGCGACCACGAAGTCGCCGCGGGCCGGGTCGTCCGGAAGGACCCGGGCGACCCGTAGGCCGACGCTCTCGCCGTCGGCGAAGCGCACGGTGGCTTCCTGGCCGGCCTTGAGGCCGAGGGCCTTGGCGGTCCGCTCGCCGAGCACGGCCTGGCCGGGCCCGTTCCAGCGCGCGTCGCGGGAGCCGAGGACGTCGATGACGGTCCACCCGCCGGGCCGGCCCACGAAGGCCCGGGTGGGCAGGGCGGCCTTGCCGACCGGGTGGGCGGCAGCGGTCTGACCGGCTCGCCGACCGGCTCAAGGCCCTCGACGGTCGGATGCGGGTGTCGAGTCCGGTGGGCGGTCCCACCCTGCTGCACGTGGAGGTCCCGTGCCACTTCGCGTGATCGTCGCCGAGGACGCCGTTCTGCTGCGCGAGGGCCTGGTGGGTCTGCTGCAGCGGTTCGGGCACGAGGTCGTCGCCGCCACCGGGCTCGTTGTCCTCGCCACCGCTACCGAGGTTGCTGAACCAGGAACGGTCCCAGTGCGCGTCGGCGGCAACCGGCTCTCCGTCGTTCACCGGACGCCGCTCCGAGCGGAATCGTGCCAGGCCCGTCGTGTCCCCGATCCCGAAGGAGACGGCGAACGCCTGCGCCATCACCGCGTCCAGCGGGTCGGTGCTCTCGTACCGCACGGGGGCGAGGGGCAGCAGCGGCGATCCCGGCTCGACCACCGGCCGGCGAGGGGGACGGGTCAGCAGGGCGACCCGGCGCCCGTCGCGCAGCAGCCACGAGCTCGTCGCGCTCTCCCGGTGCAGCACCCAGTGGGTGTCGGGCAGCGCCGCCTCCACCGAACTCTTGGACTTGCGCGGCTTCCTCGTCAGGCTGAGCCCGACCGGGACGTCACCGACAGTGAGCAGCAGGCCCTTCGACGGGTTGGTGGAGTCGCGGTGGAAGCCGTGCGGTGCCCGGATCCGCACGACGGGAGCATGCGGCCCCCACACGTCCACGCGCACCGAGCGCCGATCGACGGTGACGGTGACGGGTCCGGCGGGCGCCTGCGCGTACCGACGCGCGATCCACAGCGGTACGCCCTCGGTCCGGGCGCGTTCCGCCAGAGCTGCCACCCCTTCCGGCCCGCCGCTCCGCCGCACTGCCAGTTCCCCCAGTGCGCGGGCGAACTCGGCGGCCCGGCGCACCCGCACCGGCGTGGCGGTGCCGGTGACGCGGGTGATCGGGACGATGCCGGTGTCGTGCGGCAGCCGCTCCAGCGAACGCTCGGCCCCACCGCCCCCGAGCCAGTACCCCCGCTGGAACGCCTCGGCCATGGCGGCCAGGTTCAGCTCGCCGGACGGGGTGCTCCGGCCGCCCCTGCGCAACCGCTCCTCGGTCAACTCCACGGTGCGCGCCAGCGGGTTCCACGACCGCTCCTCGTAGAGCATCCGGCTCGTCACGCCCCGTGCCCCTACTTGCTGACGGCGAAGCGCATCAGAGCGTGCTCGTCACCCTGCTTGATCTTCCCCGTCACGTTGATCACTTCGAGCTTCCACGCGTCGCCGACCCGAATCGCCTTGGCCACGGCGCAGCCGTTGTCCTGGGTCAGCAGGCTGGGCCAGACGTCGGCGACCTGCTGGGAGCTGCCGCCCGTCGCGTCGTAGACCTTGAAGCTGATGTTGCGCGCCTTCTGGAAGGAGCTGCCCTTCTTGTAGGCGGCGGCCACGAACACGATCGACGTGATGTTGCCCGGGATCCGGGCGAACTCGACGGTCACCGTCTCGTCGTCCCCGTCCCCGTGCCCGGTCTGGTTGTCGCCGCTGTGGACCAGCGAGCCGTTGCCCATGGGGTCGAGCGAATCGAGCCCTGCGAGGCGCACCGGATCGCTCCCCTGCATGGCGATGGCTATCAGGTCGAGGTCGGTACCCGTCTTGCGGCGCAGTTTGCCCAGCACCCCGCCGGAGCTGCCGGCGGTGGGGTCCCAGGAGACCCCGATGGACAGGTGGGTCACCCCGTCCAGGTCTGCCGGGCCGTCTTCCTTGGTCAGCGTAATCATGTGCGGATCATCCCTCGTTCGAAGCTTCCACAACAGGCAGAGTGTGCCGGACCCCTCGATGGTTCCGTGCGGAGGGTCTCGGAAGGTCGACACGCCCCGGAACCGTCGGGAGGCGGGGTCCGGTCGGGAAGCGCTGCCGACCGGTGGTGAGGGGGCCGTCAGGTCACGGCCGGAGTGCGGGACGATCCGCGGCGGGCGGGCTCTTCCCCGTTGCGCGGACGGGGCGCGCTCCGAGCCCGGTTCCACCGGCGCGGACGGCGACGAGCGGAGGTCGCGAGGCTCCGCTCTCGCAGAGGCGGGCGGTCCTCAGCGGTCGGCCAGCCGTGCCTTGTACACGAGGGCGTAGGCGAGCTTGCCGGGCTTGGCGTCGCCGTACGGCTTCGAGAGCTTGCCGAACGCACCCTTGTCCCGGGCCTTGCCTTCGTTCCACTCGGCGAGGGCACCGAGTTGGCTCGCGCTCCAGCCGCCGTCGACGACGGTCTCCGGGGACAGGGCGGTCTGTGCCCGGGTCAGCTTCTCGACGGCGTCGAGGTAGCCGGCCGGGTCGTTCGTGTCCCAGTCCGCGAGGTCCGCGGGGCGGCTGTCGCGCAGCCAGGCGCCCCAGTAGAACTCCTGGAAGGGGATCGTCCCGGGGGCGTAGCCGATGTCACGGCCGAAGTAGAGGAGGCTGCGGTAGGGGTCGTCGTCGAAGTTGGCCAGCCCGACGCCCTTGGGGAGCTCGTTGACGTCGACCGTCTTCCCGTCGGCGTCACGCAGCCACACCCACTTCTCGGCCTTCATCCGCTCCCAGAACTTCTGTCGGGGCAGCTGGCTGAGGTTGTCCAGGACGCGCATCCGCACGCGCAGGTTCGGTCCGCCGTCGGGCAGTTCGTAGAACGAGGTGAGGGTGTGGTGGCCGTCGGTGAGGAAGAGGTTGCCGCCGGGGCCGATGACCACGGTCTTCATGGCCTCGATGCTCTCGGCGGTCTCCTGGCCCACGGGCAGCGCGCAGGTGAAGGAGCCCGGGGCGTCGAGCCGGGCGTCCGGCTCGGCGCTCGCCGCCTCCCCCTGCCCGTTCGCCTCGCACCAGTCGTCGAACTTCTTGTTGACCGCGTCCTTGCCGAGCGTGTAGCGGCCGAGCTTGTAGTACACCTCGTCGTAGCCGAGCGACGGCTGCGTCGGGTGCACGTCCCCGACCCGGACCTCGACGAGGTCGCCCGGCCGGGCGCAGAGGTACTCCTGCGGGGTCGGACGCCGGTCGTGGGCGCAGAAGGAGGGGCGGACCCCCGGTTCGCCGGGCGCGGCGGAGGCGATGCCAGGGGCGGATAGGACGGTTCCGGCCAGCGCAGAGGCGGCGAGCACGGCGCTGGCACCCGAACGGGAGCGACGGGTGGGCTTCGGGGACGACATCGGCTGACGGCTCCTGGTGGGAGGGCGGGGCGTGGGAGGCGCGCCAACGGTGCTGAGCCCGGGCGGCGGGCCGTGAGCCGCGACCCGTCACGGTGGTGAACAGGTCCTGAACTCCCCCACGGTGTCGGGCGCGGAGCGGCCGGAGTCAGCGTGGGCACCGCCCGGTGCACGGCTCCGGAGCAGCACCGGGCCGAGCAGGGGACACGGGACGCCGCTCCGCACGCGCCGGGCCGCGTGTCGTACGAGGTGTTGGTCGACGTCCCGTCCTTCACGAACGAGTCGGCGTACGGACTCGCCCCGCGACGCGTCCACCAGGAGGCCGAGCCCGGTCCGCGCCGTCCGCACGGAGGGCTCCCCCGAGCCGGACGCGTACTTCTTTCCCCCGTACGGCACCTCGGCAGAGGGCACCGGCCATGTCCTGACGGCCTTCCGGTCGGAGTCGGGCGGTCTGAAGAACAACGAGTTCGGCAAGTTCGACGAATGCCGCACCAAGCGGCTCGCGCCCACCGAGTATGACCTCATGGCCACGGCCGGCCCGCGCCCGAAGAAGCCCCCTCCGGACGACGGGACCTACGCCTCGCCCCTCACGCCGCCCAGGGCCACGGCCCCCGCCACCCCGCCCGACAGCTCGCCCGGAGACAGGAGCGCCACGGACCATGAGCACCCCGCAGGACTCGCAGCAGCCCGATCGACTTCCCTCGGACTACGAGCTGGAGGCATGGAGCGCCATCCAGCAGTTCAAGGGTCGACCGCTGTCACGAAAGGTGCGAAACGCCGGCGAGCACGTGGCCAACGGCGTCGCGAAGCTCGGCGAGCGCGCCTCGAAGCGCCTGGAGAACCACCCACGGGCCCGCTCAGCGGTTTCGCGCGGGCAGGAATTCGTTGCCAAGGGCGCTCAGAAGGTCGGCGCCGGGGCCCGTGGAGCCGCCGACGCCCTGCCGGACTGGAGCGGCACCACCGTCCAGTCCATACGGAAGACGGTGGGACGGGTCTCGCGAGCGGGACTCTCCTCCGAACGGGTGGTGGAGCGCCACAGGAAACACGGACACGAGGTCGCATCGCTGCGCGATGTCCGCCGCCTCGACCTCGAACAGGTCGACACGGTCCGTGGGCGGGCCGCGAGTTGGTACCTTCCGGCCCTCGCTGCCGCCTCGGGGGCGGCAGCGGGACTGGTGATCTCCGGGGGGCAGCTCACCATCGCCGCCTCCGCCGGCGCGGCGGCGGCACCCTCGGGCGGTGCGATCGCGGGCGCGCTCGTCGCCGACGCGGCAGCCGTTCTCGGACTCGCGTCCCGCGCCGTCGGCCAGGTCTCGCTGTTCTACGGGTACGACCCCGAAGAACCTGCCGAAAAGCTCTTCGTGATGTCGGTCGTCAACATCGGGACGGCGAGTTCGACCACTGCGAAGAACGCCGCGTTGGCCGACGTCTCACGGCTCACCCAAGCGCTCTTCCGCGGCAAGTCCTGGGAAGTCCTGAGCGACTCGCTCGTCACCCAGGTTTCCCAACAGTTCGCGAAGGCGTTCGGCTTCCGCCTCACCAAGAAGGGGCTCGGCAAGGCCGTACCGGCATTCGGGATCGCTGTTGGAACCACCCTCAACTGGGCCACTCTGGAAGGGATCGTCGACGCCGCCGAGATGGCGTACCGCCGGCGGTTCCTCCTGGAGAAGTACCCGCACCTCGCCGACGAGGAGGCGTCCGAGTGGGTCGCCGAGGCCGACTCGGACGTCCCGGACGACGCCGATGAGGAGATCAGTCTGCTCGGCGAGATCGTCGTGGCGGGTGGACCCGACCTCCGCTGAGGTGAGCACGCTTCCGGCGATGCCGGGAAGGAGTACGACGACGTCGGTCATCGGGATCCTGGCCATGAGCGGACCTTTCTGGTCGCCCCTCGCTCTGACGAACGGGCCGGTCGGATCGCCGTAGTGTTGGTAGGCGGCCCAGGTGCTGTTCCGCTGCCGGTCCGGCGCGGCGTCCGGCGGTTCGTGCTGCGCGGAGGCAGCGGCGTACGAGGAACCGTCGTGCCCGCGGTACAGCGCTCTGAGCGCCGCGTGGACCGCGGAGCCGACGGTGTGCTCGGGCTCTCCCGGCCCGGTCCCGAGCAAATGCGTGTAGAACGTCGTGGCGAACGACGTCGCCTGGTCGTCGGGAACGCGCCACCCCGCTCCGAGATAGTGCGCGACGCCCACGCGCAGGAACTCACCGGCCAGGCTCGGCACCAGGAGGGCCTGCGGACTGCCCACGGGCGTGCCGGGCAGCGGCGCGGCTCTGCCGGCGTCTGCGAGGCGGGAGGTGTAGCAGGCGTTGGCCACCACGATCCGCGGGGGCGTTCGAGTTGGACCAGCTCCTGGGCGGTGAGAAGGCCGTCCGCGAAGACCCACCCCGATCGCACTCCGGAGGCTGAGGCGTCGAAGGAGCTGTGGCCGCGGTAGTGGACGATGTGATGGCCGCCGGCCGGCAGGACGCGCAGCACGTCGAGGCGGGTCGCGGGCAGGATGCCCGGGAGCCGGCTGGAGTTCGCCGCGCCCACGAACAGCGTGACCTCGACCCCCAGGCGGCTGAGCCGGGTCGATACGGCCAGGGCCTCGTTGCGTGCTCCGGGCAGCTGGAAACCCTTCTCCGGATCGCCCGGGTCGCCGATCACCAGGGCCTTCAGCGGACCCGCGTCGGCCTCCTCGGCGATCACCCGCGAGTACGGGGTGCGCAACTGCCGGGAGAGCGGGGTGCGGACGGCCAGCGGGGCGTCCCTCTCGCCGCTGTGCTGCTTGACGTCGGCCAGGAACTCCCAGGGGACGAGGGCGGTCTCCTGGTCCAGCTCCATCAGTACGGCCGCCTCGTCCGTGAGGAGCTGCTGGAAGTCCGGGGGAACCACGAACCGGGACAACAGGTCCGGCAGGTCCCTCGCGTCCTCGGCGCTCGGCTCGGTCAACCGGTCCACGAGCTGCCGCACCAGGTCCGTGTCCACCGGGACGAGCCGTTCCGGCACGGTGGCCCGCTCCGTCAGAGCCGCCCAGCGCAGTCCGCCGACGCCCGACAGGGCGGACACCCTCACCGGTACGGCCCCCCTCCGTAGCGTCCACGGTCCGGCGCACCCGCAAGGTCAGGTCGGTCCGGTCGACATCGGCGAGCCGGCCCAGCTGTTCCCGGACCCGGTCGCGGATCGTGGGGTCCAGACCGGCCAGTACCTCACTGAGCAGGTCACCGGTGGCCGGTGACCCCGCACCGCCCGGACGCCCCGCTTCGCCGGGCGTCGTGCCCGTCCGACCGGTGAGCCCGGTCAGCGCCGTGAGCGCGTACGCCGCCGCGGACTGGGGCGACAGGCTGCCGCTGCTCTCCTCCCTCAGCCGCGGTGCGATCCGCACGGACGCCTGCTGAGCGGCGGCTTCGGTCAGCGCCCGCACGAGCTGCTCGGCCCGCAGGCCGTCGATCTCCACCACGAGCACCTCGGTGAGCCGGGACGCCACCGCCGACGGCGCCTGCGAACGCAGCGCGCCGCCGAAGCCGTGCACGAGGGACCGCGCCGCCTGGGCGACGGTGAGATTGCCGGTGCCCGAGCCGATGAGTACCGTCGCGAGGGTCTGCACGTGGCCGAGGCCCATGACCTCGCCGAGCAGGGACCTGTGCAACTGCACGGCGCGGCGCTCCGTCAGGGTGCCCATCGGGCCCATCCCGACGATGGCGGCGGAGCGGACCGTGCCCGCCCGGCAGGGGAAGTACGTGACCTCTCCCAGCTGGGCGTCGATCCAGCCGAGCTTGGTGTGCTCGGTGATCAGCCGGCGCGGCCCGCCGGAGATGGCGAGGTCCAGGGCGAGCTCCGCGGCCGCGGGCAGAACCGCCTGGTAGTGCCCCGTGACGTGCAGATCCGCCGGAACCTCCGGCAGGTCACCCCAGACCACGGTCACGGTGAGCGGGGGCCGCCCGGCTGGCCGTGACGTGCCGGCGGCCGGAGCGGAGGGGAGCGGGGGCACAGCGTGGTCCGTGGGCGCGTCCTCCAGCAGATCGGCGATGGTGACGGGGGTGCTCACCGTGCTCCTCCCTTCGCGGGGGAGCTCCGTCTGACCGGCCGGCCGGCCTCACTCCATGTGGATGTCGACCGCCATCTCGTCGTCGGCGGGGTTGCCCTCGACCTCGAGGGTGACGCCGGACCACGTACCGTCGGGCAGGTTGAGCGCCGGGTTCGTCGTCTCGCCGATGATCCTGTTCCCCAGAGAGGGGTACAGGTCCGTGGAGTCTCCCCGGTTGCCCAGGCCGAAGATCGCGCCCAGATCGCGTCGGCCGTCGGCCTGCAGCAGCTCGATCGCGAGCCGGTCCTCGTCGTTCACGTCGGGGATCGCTTCGTCGACCGTGTAGACCGAGATGCCCTCGTCCGGCAGGAAGGCGTCCTGCCCCCGGCGTCGCCGGTACTCGACGAGGACGTACTGCATCTCCGTCATCCTGTCCTCGTTCTGGATGAAGAGCAGGTCGCCGCCCTCCGCGGCCGGCGTGAGCACCACGTCCTTCGTGCTCCTCCTGACGCGCTTCGGGGTGGCCCAGCCGTGGAACATCCGCAGCATGCCGTTGGGGAACACCGGAGTGAGCCCGGAGTTGCCCCACGAGCCCGACGCCATCAGGCAGTAGTTGCCGAGGCCGTTGGACCTGGTCGCCCGCAGCTCGCCCGTGTCGTAGTAGTCGGCCCAACGCGCCGCCAGATGGCCCCACCCATGCGCGCAGACGCCCATGGCGCAGTCCTCGGGCACGGTCAGGAACGTCTCCACGGTCAGGTTCTGGCCGACCGGGACGCCTCCCGGCACGCCCCACTTGAGGCTCCAGATGTCGTCGCCGCTCCTGGTCTTCTCGGCTCCGGGGCCCGCGTGGACGATGAACAGGGCCGTGACCATGTCCTCCTCCAGCGCGTCGAAGGGCGTGAAGTCCACACCCTCGTCCTTGGCCAGGTTCACCGCGTCCCGGGCCATGCCCTGCGCGTTGCGGGGGAACCCGTTCATGCCGGAGTTGCCGTCGGCGTAGAACGAGAGCGGTCGCGGCAGCCGGAACCAGCCGTGGACCTCACCCTGGATGTCGATGCCGGCGTCGCCCAGTGACCGGAAGCCGCTCACGGTGCGGTAGAACTCGCGCATGCTGCCGGTCGGCAGGGAGTTCGTGCTGAACAACAACTGCTCGTAGTGGCCCGGACGGTGGTCCGGATCGTGCGGCTCGTCGGGGACGACGACCAGCAGCACGAGGGTGCGGACGACACCCTTGAGCGGCTTGTCGGGCCGTGTGATCAGGCGCCGTCCCGTGACCGGTTCGGCTCGTACGGCGCCGTCGTCGAGGCCGACCAGCCTCTCGCCCCGCCGGTCGGAGCGCCAGGTGTAGTAGTACTCCTCGAACGTGGTGCCCTCCGGCAGCCGTCGCGACGCCAACAGGTCCAGGTAACTGGTGTAGAGCTGGGCCAGCGCATCGGGGGACAGCGGGACCGGGCAGGGACCGGCGCAGGTCGGATCGTGTGGCCGGGGGAGTGTGTTCGTGTGTCGCATCGCGACCACTCGCTTACTCGGTTGATCATTGAGCGTCGTGTGGAACCGACGCTGATGACGTCCACGTAAGCCGTCCGTTTATTCTGTACACGTACAGACTCCACCCGTCCCATAACGCCGTCAAGCGCAGCCGGCTCACGCCGGGGACCAGGGAGGTGCGGCCATGGCCGCCCGTAGTCGACTCAGCCGCGAGCGCGTGCTCGAAGCGGCGCTCCGCGTGGTGGATCACGAGGGCCTCGACGCTCTGAGCATGCGCCGGGTGGCCGAGGAGCTCGGCGTGGAGACCATGGCCATCTACCGGTACACACCCAGCAAGGACGATCTTCTCGACGGCCTGGTCGAGCACCTGTTCCTTGAGCTCGAGGAGGTGCTGGAGGGCGCCACGCCGCCCGGCCCGCGGGGCGACGCCGCGCTGTTCTGGCGGGAGGCGCTCCTGTGCATAGCGCAGGCGATGTACCGGGTCGCCCTCGCCCACCCCCACGTCGTGCCGCTGGTGGCCACGCGGCCCTTCACCGTGCCCCTGTCGCGCCGGCCCCCGGCGGTGCTGCGCGCGCACGAGCGCCTGCTCGCCCTCCTGGGCACGGCCGGTCTGGACGAGGAGACGACACTGGCGATATACCGGGCGTTCATCTCGTGGGTGCTCGGCTACATCGTCATCGAGCTGCGCGAATTCGTGGACAATCCCGACGAACCCGAGCCGGCTTTCCGATTCGGCCTGCACCGCCTCCCCGTCAAGGAATTCCCCCGTCTGCGGTCCCTCGGCCCGGCACTCGCCGTCCGCGGCGGGGAGGAGGAACTGACCGCCGGCCTCGACGCGCTCCTCAGCCGCTACTCCTGACGCGCGGCAAGTGACGCAGAGGCCGTTTCCGTCCGATGTCTCATCCTGTAATCGGTTGTTTCCTGTTCATTTTCGGGTCGCGCCAAACAGGTCATCTCTGGACGAAACATCTGACGAAAACGACCTCTTTACGAGGGGAAGCCATGATCGGCATCCTTCCGGACCTTCAACGTCTCCATCAAATCCGGGGCGATTCAATCATCGACGAGGAGACCCGCGAGGGCCTGGCCGTTCTCGACCAGGCCCTCTACGCGGCGGACGGGTACACGGACTGACAGTCCTTCCTTCGCCGCTGGGGCAGCGCGGGGCCGGGTCCGTGTCGGACGAGCCGGTGGTCTCCGGCCCCGGTCCTGTCGGCCTCGACGGCCGCCGTCGCAACCGGTGCGACTCGGGTCATCGTGATCGACCGCAGACCCGAACTCCTCCTCCAACGAACCGATCAGCTCGTCGAAGCGACCCATACCGTATCGACGAGTCCGACCATCACAAGAAACCTACCGATTCATCGGCGGATCCCCGCAGTGTCGGGCGAGGGCGAGGGCCGCTGACGCGGCGCGCGATTGAAATCCGGGACGCGGAGGGCTGGCTACGACCAGCCGGAAGGCAGACAGCTCGTCGGTGTCGCCCACGACACCGGTCTCCCGGCTGATGCGTTCCAGCACCGCCGGCGCGGTGATCAGGTAAGTGCTGATCGTCGGCAGGTCCGGCATGGGGCGTTCGTCGTGCCACAGGCATTCGGCGGCCACTTGCCGGACCACCGCGTTCGTCTCGCTCATCGTGGTCCTCTTCGGTGCGCAGACCACGATCCCCACCGTCGGCTCGAACAGCAGCCGCATCCCGGCCCGCTGCATTTCCTCGGCGACCGTGCGGGCGCCATCCAGGATCTGCTCGATGTCCCTGCCCAGACCTTCGGCTGTCAGGGGGCGGACCTGGTTCTGCAACCAGTGGGCTGCCGCGTACATCCCGTTGCGGGACATCGTCAGCGACAGCTGTCCGTAGCTGTGTCCTCGCCCTTCGGCGAAGACGTAGGGGCTGTGGCGGTGCACCGGCTCCCGCAACGCGGGGTCCCGGAACAGGAGCACTGCGCACCCCACCGGCATGGACGCCATTTTGTGGGAGTCGATGCCGATGGAGTCGACGTGTGCGAGCGCTGCCACGTCGCGCGCGTGACGGCCCAGTCGGCCCGTGGCGGTCAGCGTCGGCAGGAAACCTCCCCAGGCGCCGTCCACGTGCAGTACGAAGGGCGTCTTCCGGCGCAGCTCGACGAGTTCGGCAATCGGATCGATCTGTCCTGCACCGGTCGTTCCGCACGTGGCGACGACCACGGGCAGTCGGCCCGCCGAGAGGGAATCCCTGACCGCTTGTTCCACCGGACCTACGGTGATCCGCTCCTGGGCGTCGCAGTCCAGCCGCTGGAGGCGAATCCCTTTCAGCGCTCCCGCGACCCGGTCGACGCTCACGTGCGTGGCATGTGAGCAGATCAGGTCCACGGATGCTTCCCCGGCGCGCTCGGAGTGGGTCCAGAGGGCGTGCAGGGATGCCGAGGTTCCGCCCGAGCACAGGTACCCCCAGGCGTTTTGCCCCAGCCCCAGCATGGCCGCGTACGACTCGATCACCTGGTCCTCGAGCGCGGACGTCACCGGCGAGAGTTCCCGGGCGGCCTGGTTCTGCTGGTACACCGCCCCCATGAAGAGACCGAGCAACGCGGCCTTCGAGGGCACCGGTACCTGATGAGCGAGATTGCCGGGGTCGGCCTGGTCCACCGCTCCTTCTGCCAGGAGCTTCGCCAACCGTTGTGCCGCAGCCTCCAGTTCCTCCTCCCGCGGGGAGGATTCCACGTACGCGTGGGTATGAGTCGATACGAAATTCTCGCTGTACCAGCGGGCGAACATCTCACCGAGCCCGGGGCGGAGCGGCAGCACGCTACCTCACACGATGCAGGGAACAGGGGCAGGCAGAGGAAACGTGCCCTCGCCCCGGCCACAGATCGATCGGACGAAGAGAGAACGCTTCGAAACTCCTGGAGTTACGTCACCGGCTTGAGGAGGTCACGTCCGCTGGAGTGGTGTATCGACGGCGGCGCTGTCGCATTTAGCCCGTTCACGACGGAGCACAAGGGGCCGCCGGTTCACATGGGCGGTGAATCGTCCTCAGTGAGCTCTCCGAGGATTCATGGATGAGAGGGTTGCGACTCAAAGGTCACAACCCTCTTCTTCGTACGCCAGGTGCGTCTCAGGGTGCCTGGGCTGCTGCGCCGGCGGGGGCGCAGAGCTTCCACATGCCCCCTTCCTTCTCCAGGTGGACGGTCGCGGGCCGCTGGGACGGCCGGGTCACGACAGCGCTGGCGACCTCCCCCGTGATCCGGATGTCCGAGGTGACGACCGCTCGCGGCTTCACGCCCATCTCCCGGTCGCTCGCGGACAGCGGCTGGTCGTCTTTGCCGGTGATGCCGCTCGCCTCACGCGCGCACAGCAGGCCGACCACCTTCGGGACGTCCACCTGATCCACGGCGGCGGCGAAGTCGGCGACCACTGCCTCGATCTTCGTCTGCTCGCTCTCCGGCCGGGTGAAGACCGCGTAGGCCGTGTACGACCCGGCGAGGACGGCCGTCCCCACGGCGGCGGCGACGTACCACCGGGCACGGCCGCGGCCAGCGGGCGCGGTCGCTGGAGGCGTGAACCCGGACGGCGGCTGCGCGAAGGGGGCGTTGTCGTGGTGCTGAGGCATTGATGCCCTCCAAGGGGTCAGGACCCGGTACGGAGACGGGACGTCACGAGCTCGTCCAGTTCCTGACCGAGGTCTTGCGGGTCGATGTCGCCTTCGTAGACGAGGGCGATCTTCCCGCGCTCGATGTCCGGGGAGGCGCAGTAGTAGAGGATGCCGCCGTCAGAGGAGATCCGGAGCAGCCGCGTGGAGGAGATGCCGGCCGTATCGGTCCAGCCGGGAATGCCGTCGGGAAAGTCCGCGAGCTCGGCGAGAGTCTCCATGTGGACCGGGGGCGCGACACCGAAAGAGGTCCGACTGCCGGAGACGAACCCCGCGTGGACCGTACGCAGGAAGTCCTGGAGGGGTTGCGGGAAACTCTCCCAGAAACGGGGTTCCTCGAACGCGCCGGGATGGTAGCCGATCCAGGACACCGCGGCGCCGTTGTCGGCCCGAAGGGCGTACACCAGCACGGGGCAGCCGTCGGTGAAGGCGGCCCGCACATCGACCAATCGGGTGCGCAGGGTGGCGGCGAACCGGGGCAGCAGGTCGAGGAAGTCGTCGTTCCACAGGTCGAGCGCCTGCCGACAGCGCCCTTGCGGATCTTCCGACCGTGCGATGGGGCGCCACTCCTCGGGTACCTGGGAGAGGGTGTCCGATTCCGCGAAGCGCAGCGACCAGTTGTGCAGCGTGGTGATGATCTCGTCCGTGTCCACGATCAGCCTCCGTTGATTTTGAGCAGCTTCGCGATGATGTCCTCCAACTTTTTCAAGGTCTGCTGCTCCAGGGCCTGCTGTGCCCTCACCCATGCCGGATCGGCTCCGGACACGAAGGCCGCCGAGCGGGACTGCTTCGACAGGTTCGCCGCGGGTGACAACCACTGGAAGTTCAGGGGCGCGCGCGACAACGCGTACATCTGCTGGGGCGTGAGCTTGGTGAAGCCGGGCAGGTTGACGAGCTGGGACAGCGGAATGATGTGGTCCGGTGAGACCTTAGAGTTGCCGTCCGCGTTCGTCCCGATCACCTTGCCGGAGCCTGCCGGGTAGGCCGGGTCCCGGTCGCCGATCTTCGGGCGGGCGACGCCCTGCAACCTGATGTTCCCCAGTTCGCCTGGGTTCCCCTTGCGTAGGACATCGAACAGGGGGTCGACTGGCGTGCCCCTGGCTTTCCAGTTCCGGTTCGCAGGAGATGGCGGTGGCGGCGGAGTCCAGCCGCTCGGCAGCCGGTTCTGCGCCTGCCGGAGAGCCGCCTCCACATCCGGCGGCGGTTTCACGAGACCCAGCGGGCTGCCGATGGCGCCCTGAAGTGTCTGCATCGCCTTGACGCATGCCTTCAGATTGGCGTTGACCGGGCCTCTGCGGGCATTGAGAGCTCGTGCTTCGGCGTCGTACGCGGCTGCCTGCGCCCGCTGGGCCGGGGTGAACGTGTGCGGCTTGTTGTTGTGCGCCTGGATCTCAGCCCTGAGCTGGTCGACCGCCGCTTGTTGTGGCGCGCACAGATCCCTCGGCGTCGCCGGTACGGGCGCCGCGACCGCCGGTGTCGCGGAGGCAAGCAGCACAGCGGACAGGAACAGTGCGATCCAAGAGTTCGACATCAGGAGGCGTTGACGCCCGGTCAGTTCCCGTAAGCGGCGGAGTACGGTCCTGCGTATCTGCCTCGGCGGCGGCTCGGTCATGCTGTTCCCTTCAGAGGAGCGGTACTCGGCCGGACCTGCGGTGGGCCGCCTACCGCCGGCAGGAGGCGATGATCAGGAGCAGCAGGAACCCGATCCCGAGGATCAGGAGGAAGCCGGGGGAGTGGGGGTTCTTGCTGTTGATCTCGATGTGGCCGCCGGGGAGGAGGCCGGGGTGGCGGTCGGCGTAGTGGGCGACCGAGATGTCCTCGACCTCGGACTCGGTGGTCCACCGTGTGGCGAAGCGGCAATCGCCGCACCGGTAGCGGTATGCCATCTGAACTCCTCGATACCGCAGGGGGATGATCGGGTGTGCGCGCCGGTCGGGCTCGGGCGCGGTGGGTGAAACGCCCGCCGGCTGCTGCTGGCAGGAGTCGGCGGGCGTTTCATCACGTCAGGAGGACGGCTTCAGCGCGTCCTTGCACAGGGCCGTGTCGAGCAGCGTCCACAACTGCCGGGTCGGCGTGTTGACCTGGAACAGCGCGTTGGTCACGACAGACGCGTGCCGTCCGTCCTTGGTCACCATCGTCTGTGTGAAGTAGCCCGGCACCCCGCCGTTGTGGCCCCACGCGACGGTGTCGCACGACAGCTTGGCCTTGAACACGCCCAGGCCGACGCCGCTGCCGCTGCCGGGCTCGGCCTCCCACACCTTCTCCATCTCGGCCAGGCTCGCGGTCGAGACGACCTTGCCCGAGGACAGCGCCCCGTAGAAGGCGGTCAGGTCCTCCAGGGTCGAGATGATCGCGCCAGCACTGCTGTAGAGGGACGGGTCGTAGGCGAGGGCAGGGCTCCAGAAGTACAGGCCGCCGAAGCGCGCGCCGTGGTAGCCGTTGACCGCCGGAGTGGGCAGGGCGCGGTTGCCGGGAGCGGGGAACACGGTGCGGTTCAGCCCCAGGGGTTCGATGATCCGGCCGGTGACGGCCGCGTGCACCGGCTGCTGCGTCACCTTCTCGATGAGCATGCCGAGGACGAGGTAGTTGGTGTTGGAGTAGGTGAAACCGGCGCCGGGTGCGGAGACCGGGGGGCTGCTGAGCCCCTTGCGCACCGACGCGGCCAGGTCGTACGTGCCGTCCGGGTTGGGCTCGGGGGTCTGGACGACTGGATACGGGTTGTACACCGCGAGACCGCCGGTGTGCTGGAGCAGGTGGCGGACCGTGATGCGGGTGCCGTCGTAGCCCTTGCCGGAGACGACGCCGGGCAGGTAGTCCTCGATGGGCGCGTCGAGGGAGACCTTGCCCTCGTCGACGAGCTGCAGCACGACCGCCGCGGTGAACGTCTTGGTCTGGCTGCCGATGCGGAAGTGTTCGTCGGCCCGGATGGGCTTGTTCGTCCCGACGGTTCCCGTGCCGACGGACAGCGTCCAGGCGCCGTCGCCGTTCCCGGCGTGGACGGCCGCGCCCGGGCCGGCGCTCGCCTGAAACGTTTTGAGCGCCGCGAGCGTGGCCGAGTGGTCGCCCTCGACCGACTCGGCGGCCCGTGCCGCCGGCCCCGACATCATCAACGTCGCCGCGCACAGGGCTCCTGTGACGACGGAGAGCTTCGCCTTGCGCCACTGCATTGCCATGGCGATTCCTCCTCAAGAAACGTACAAAGATGGTCAGTTGGCCGCTGCGGTCGCGAACGCGGCCTCCAGGCGCGGGACGTAGTCCGCGAGGGCAGGCGCCCAGCAGCCGTAGTTGTGGCCGCCGTTGCAGGTCGGTGCGAGGGAGGCGCCGTTGCCGTAGGCGACGAGGCGGCTCGCGATGCCGAGCTGGTCCAAGCGGGCCTTGGCCGTCTTGGAGGCGGCGTTGGTGTGGACGTCGATGACGTCGCTGTCGCCGGTGTAGAGGGTGATGCCTGTGTCGGTCAGTTTGGCGAGGTTCGCGGGCGCGGCCGGGTCGACGGCCTTCCAGATGCGGTCCGCGTTGAAGATCGGGTACGGGGAGCCGAAGATCGCGTCGCTGTCGACGTAGGGGCCGTAGCCGGTGCACTTGCCGGAGCCGGACGTGCTGGACGAGCTGCTCACCGCACACCAGGCGCCCGTCAGGTTGAGCTCCGTCGCCAGGACCGCCGCGCGGATCTGCCCCATGCCGAAGTCGATGCCGCCGGACAGCGCGGCCACGTGGCCGAACAGGTCGGGGCGGGCCTCGGCGTAGTGGAGAGACCCGAAGCCGCCCATGGACAGGCCGACGACGGCCCGGTGGTCGCGGTCGGGAATGGTACGGAGATTGGCATCGATGAACGGGACGACCTGGGTGAGGTGGAAGGTCTCCCAGTTCGCCGCGCCCTCGACGGTGTTCTGCATGAGCCAGTCGGAGTACCAGCCCTTGAGGCCGCCGTCCGGGACGACGGTGATCATCTCGTCGGAGCGCAGGGCGGGGGCGGCCGCAGCATCGTTCACGGAGCCCCCACCGCCGTGCAGGAAGTACGTCACGGGCCACCGCTTGTCCGGGTCGGCGGTGTAGCCGCGGGGCAGGAAGACGCGGATCTCGTGCGGGCCGGACACCTGGGGCGTGGTGACGGTGATCGTGAAGTCGGTGCTGGAGCGCACCTCGGTCGCATCGGTGACCTGAGTGAGGCCGTAGCCGTCGGTGAAGTCGGGGACGGGCGGCGTGTCCGCCCCGGCGACCGGCCCCGTGAGGGCGGTCAGCATCAAGGCGGCGAGCAGCGCCGCACCCGTGCCGCGTGGGCGGCGGGGAGTGGAGGTCCGCATCCGGAGGTACTCCTTCGTGTGACGGAACCGGCGGGGCCGCCGGCTCAGCAACGATCGCGTTTGCGCAGCTCAGGGAACAGGCCAGGAGACCGGCCATGCGTGACCGGTCGTCACGCTACGCTCGGGTATGCCGTGGTCGTCCGAGGTGGGAGCCCGAATTGACGGACCAACTGGGTGCGTTACTACTTCAGTTGCGTAAGCGAGCTGGCCTCACGCAGGAACAGCTGGAGGAACGGTCCGGGGTGAGCGTGCGCACCATCCGCAGACTGGAGACCGGCACGTCCGGCAATCACCAGCTGCAGACGGTGAAGCTGCTGGCGCAGGCCCTGGAAGCGGGAGAGGCGGAACGGGGCCGGCTCACGGACCTGCTGGGCCAGGCCCGCAGACCGGAGGAGCCGAGCAGCGCGCCGGCCGCGCCCCCACCCGGACCTGCACCCGCGCCCGCCGCCGCGACGCGACCTGCACCCTCGCTTGCCGCTGCCGCCGACTTGCTGGCCAGTGAGGTCCGGCGCCGACGGCGCCGCGAGGAGGAGCAGCGCCAGGTCCACGACCCGTTCCCGCTACCTGTCCGCTGGCGGCCGGCTCCGAGCGAGTTGACGGACTATCCGGAGAACATCCAGCGACTGCTGCCAGGGACCACGACCGACGGTGTGGACCTGAGCGGTGACGTGCGCAGCGTGGCCGAGACGTATCGGCGCATCAACTCCGGGCGGCTGGTGATTCTCGGCCGCGTGGGCTCGGGGAAGTCGGTCCTGGCCGTCCGCTTCGCCCTCGACCTCCTGGCGTCCCGGGTCCCCTCCGACCGGATCCCGGTGATCGTGAGCCTCGGCTCGTGGGACCCGACCGCCACAGCACTCCGGGATCTGCTGGCGGACCGGCTCCTGCGTGACCACCCGCACCTGGCCCGCAGGATCCCCAACGGGTCGACACAGGCAGCCGCGCTGGTCGACGCCGACCTGATCCTGCCGGTCCTGGACGGGTTCGACGAGATGGCGCCGGGGCTGCGAGGCCGGGCGCTGGAAGAGCTCAACGCGACATCGCTGCCGCTCGTGCTGACCAGCCGTCGGGACGAGTACGCCCAGGCCGTCACCGCGACACGGGCACCACTGGTGTGGGCGGCGGGCATCGAACTCACCGACCTCACCCCGGAGGACCTCGCCGCCTACTTGCCCCGGACCGCCCGGCCCGTCGCCCACGACGGCGGCCGTGGCACGGGCGGAGGCGTGTGGGACGCCGTCCTCGACGAGCTGCGGGCCGGCGGCGACGCGTCGCGGAACAGCGAGACCGCCGCGTGCGCCGCCAGACTCGCCCAGGTCCTGCGCACCCCGTTGATGGTCATCCTCGCCCGGACGATGTACAGCGAGGCGCCCGGAAAGGACCCGGCGGAACTGCTCGACGCCGAACGCTTCCCCACCACGAGTCACCTTGAGGAGCATCTGCTGGCGGGCTTCGTCCCGACGGTCTACCGGCGTCGCGCCCCCGAGCGGACTGACGACGGCCGACGGCAGCCGGACTGGGACGCGGACCGCGCCCAGCACTGGCTCGGCTGTCTCGCCCACAGCCTGGCCCGGGGCGAGCGCGACCAGCAGGACCTCGCCTGGTGGAGGCTCAGCCGCAGCTTGCGGCCCGCGACGCGCACCCTGCACGTCGTACTGACCTCCACGCTGTGCATGTCCATGGCCACCTGGCTCGTGGGGCTGCTCACCCGGTCCTGGCAGGCCGCCGACCCCTGGGGCCCGCGGGCCCTGTTGTTGCAGGGGACGTTCGTCGGACTGCTCGGCGGGACGGCCTTCGGGCTCGTGTACGCCGTGATGACCGCGTTCGACCGGGCAGTCCCCCAGCCGTCCCGGGTACGACTCAGGCTGCCGGCCGCGGACCGTCGGGTTGCCCGCCGGCCGCTCCGCACCTTCACCGCCCGATTCGGGTTCACACTGCTGGGCGGAGCCGTGCTGGGGATCGGGTACGCCTGGGCGGCCGCGCTGCTGCGTTCCCTGGAAAGCGGACTCCCGCTCTCGCACCCGGAGGTGATCCGAGGTGCACTCATCAACATGCTGATCTTCGGGCTGATCTTCGGGCTGTCTGCCGGGCTGGTCTTCGGGCTGCTCGCGGCGTTCGAAGCGCCCATGGACATCACCGCCGCGGCCACGCCGATCCGCCTGCTGTCCGCCAACCGCGCGACAGCGGGCCGCCAACTGCTGGTGCTCGTACCGGCGCTCACCCTCGGGATCGCGCTCTGCGGGAATCTCGTCGTCCACCTGTTCCAGGACCTCCTCGGACCGCTGGTGTGGCGGCCGACGGACGCACTCCTGGTCGGGGCTGCCGGCGGCATGGGCGGCGCCACCGCCTACGTGCTCACCTTCACCGCGTGGGGCCAGTGGCTGACGCTGACCCGGGTCTGGCTGCCGCTGACCGGCAGGCTGCCCTGGAACACGGTCGCCTTCCTGGAGGACGCCTGCCGCCGAGGCGCACTGCGCCAGACCGGCGCCGTCTACCAGTTTCGCCACATCCGGCTGCAACGGCACCTGGCGCAGTCGTTCGGCCCCGGTCACCCGACCACGCCTGCCTCCGACGGGAAGGCGCTGGGAGAGCAGGTCCAGGAGACGTAGAGATGGTCTGGCGCCCGAGTGAGGCGACGAAGTCCCCTGCTCCACGTCGGGATCCGCGAGGCGGCTGACCTCACGAGCGGCTCGCAGGTCATCGTCACCGGCGGCTTCCGGGGCAACAAGCCCAGCCCCACCGGTCCGACGTGGAGAACGAGGTACTGGCCGCCCCGGAGGACGAGCGGAAGCGCCGGCGGGCCAGCACCAAGCCCACCATCCTCCCCTTCGACGCCGCCCGCACCGGCATGACCCGGATCCGCCCGCAACCCTATGGGCGCAGTGCCTAGCGATGCTGCTGCCCGACACCACCCCGTTCGTCGGCGCTGCCGTGATGACGCCGACGCTCGACGCCCCCGACGCGGGCATCTCCCCGGGCGTGCGCGCGAACCCGGCCGACCATGAGCGCGCCGCGGTGGACGAACTGACACGCCGCCTCGAACTCACCGGGATGTGACGCGGTCGCGGCCCCTGACCGAGGCGGCCGCCCTCCGTTTCAGATACGTGCTTTGCGCTGCCTCCGATCTGCACCAACTCACGACCAAGATCGGGACCATGGGCGGGTCAGAGTTCGCCGTCGTCGTCGTCCCAGCCGTGCCTTTGGTCGACCGCTCACGTCATCGTCCGGCGCGCTGTTCCAGTCCGTGGGGACTCCATCCCCTGAGGTACGGCTTGAGTTGAGCTGTTGTCGTTCCGATCTCGAGGGCTGCACGTCGAACGGGAGTCTCGATCGGGTGGTTGCCGCTGACTGCGGGCATGAAGGCAGGGCCTCTTGGTAGCTCGGGGTTGCGAAGCCAACCGAGATCCAGGAGACCCTGTTGCCGCAGTCGTACGTGCTCGCGCCGGTGGAGTTCAACTCGGCTGCACCGACGTGTGATTGTGTCGCTCACCGGTTCGGGAACGCAGCCGATCATCCGGAACGTGTTCGGCGGTATCCCTCGGACATGACGGACGCGGAGTGGGCCGTGGTCCGGCCGTTGCTGCCGGTGCCGGGCTGGCTGCGCGGCCGGGGAGGTCGGCCGGAGGTGTACTGCCACCGGACGATATTGGACGCGGTCCGCTACCTGGTCGACAGCGGCGTCAAGTGGCGTGCCATGCCTGCCGACTTCCCGCCGTGGGACCGCATCTACGCGTTCTTCCGCCGCTGGCGCGACCACTCGCTGGTCCAGGAGTTCCACGACCGGCTGGGATCGGGGATCCGCGAGAGGGAGGGGCGGGACGCGGAGCCGACGGCCGGCGTGATCGACTCGCAGTCCGTCAAGGCGGACGCCGTCGTCGGCTCGGACAGCCGCGGCTTCGACGGCGGCAAGCTGATCAATGGGCGCAAGCGGCACGTCGTGGTCGACACTCTCGGACTGCTGCCGGGGGTGATGGTCACCGCCGCGGACACCGGCGACCGCGCCGCCGCACAGGTCCTGCTTGCACAGGTGGCCGACGCACACCACCGCCTCGACCTGATATGGGCCGACGGCGGCTCCACCGGCAGCCTCGTCGAGTACTGCCTGGCCACGCTCGCCCTGGTCCTCGCGATCGTCAAGCGCAGCGACGACCAGAAGGGGTTCGTGGTGCTGCCCAAGCGGTGGATCGTCGAGCGGTTCTTCGCCCACCTGATGCGCACCCGCCGCCTGGCACGCGACTTCGAGCGCCGCACCACCAGCGCCGAGGCGATGGTCGATGATCCTGCTCATGGCCCGCCGCCTGGCCCGGCCACACCCTGCGCGAGTGTGAACCGGCCTGGCGCGGGCTCGGCCAGCCAGCCCCGCGCGACCAGGCGTTTCGCCCTCGACCGCAGTGCCTCCGCCCGGGCCGGCACCACGTCCATGCCGAACACCGCGGCCATCTCCTGGCAGGTCAGCGGCCCCTGATGGAGCCGGGCACGGTCCGCGAGCGCCTGCAGGATGCGCTGGTAGTCCACCGACAACACCGACCAGGAAAGGCCCTCACGCCACACCGGCACCTACGACTTCGGCTTCGCCGAATCCCGGGGTGCCGACGGCCCACCCACATCCCGCGGATCCGGGAGGTCCTCCGTGTCGGCGGTGCTGCCGCCGTCCGGAGCCAGCACCGCATCGACCCGCCTGCGGGCGATCGCCCATTCCTGCCATTCCTGCTCGGCCGCGGCCAGCTCGGCCTGGATACGGTCGGCCTCCTCACGCAGCCCGTCGACCCGACAGCGAGCTGCGAGCTCACGCTGTTCCAGCAGTCCGACAACCGACGGCATCCGCGACCTCCCGGGGAGCGACGACACGACAGACCACGCCTCCCACGGAATCACCACCCATATGCCCGACCAGCGAAAACGCTGCCCTCAAGTCCGGAAAGACAACAGCTTCTGAGCTTGGCGTTTATCCGTGGCGAGCTTGGCGTTCCTTGATCGACTCAGCGCGTTTGACCGTCTTTCCGACGTCGTGGTGCTTGGCTCGGTGTGTGTTCTTTGAGCCGCGAGTGGGAGGGGACTACGCAACCGGCACACATGGGTGACGCGCAGTTGCTGCTCCTGGTCCCTGGCCCCGCGTCGGCGAACGGACTTCCCCACGCGGGTGATCTCGTACCGCCCGTGGGTGTCCGTGGAGGCGATCAGGAGCAGGTGACAGCCCTTGGACCACAGGTCACGCTGGCGCGTGAACGACCATTCCCAGTCATGCCGTCGGGATTGATGCAACTTCTCCAGGAACTTCAGGTACTCGTCCTCGTATTCACGGCACTTGATGATCGCCACCATGACCATATTCTTGCCGTTCCCTCTGGCAGGCGCGCCTCTTCTCGCCATCTACGCAGCCGGTTTGAGGAACCCGTCGTCCACGTAAGCCAGCTCCCCGTCATTGCGCAGTGCATCGACCGGCTGTCCGTCCAGAAGCGAGTCTTGGGCGCGGCGCTCCCCGGGCGCAGGAGCCACAGACGGTGCTGCCCTTCCGGGGGGTCAGCGGGGGCTGCCTGGAGGGTGACCAGCTCACCCCGCAGGATCCTCCCCGCTCTCGCTCCGGACGCCGGCCCGCACATCGTGACCCACCGAGGGACTGCCCACCACCCCACAACCGGCGCGGTACGCCCCCCACGCCGCCCCGGCTCAGGTACGGGTGAGGTCGGCCAGGAGTGCGGGCAGCAGGCGCTCCTCCATGACGGCGTGGCCCGACTTCTCCATGTCCTGGGCCAGTCGGGGATCCCAGGGGCTGGCTGCGGGGGGTCCGGCCAGGGGGGTGGACTCGCCCTGGCCGAGGGCGTCACGGTAGTCGGCGGCGGTCATGCGCCAGGGGCGGGCCCCGTGGCGTTCCACGGCGGCGGCGGTGATGCGCAGGCCCGCCCAGTCGAAGTCGGCGCGCCAGTGCAGCCGGGCGCCGGCCCGTGCGGCGTCGCCGAGCAGCTTGTGGCAGGCGGCGGACGGTACGCCCTCGGTGCACACGAGGGCTGCGCTCTCGGCTTCGAGTTCGGCGGCGGCCGTGCGCAGGACGGCCGGGTTCTCGCACACGAAGATGTCACGGTCGGCGAGGACGACAGGGTCGGACGCGAGCTGGTGGAGGGTGAGCCGGAACGGGATGCCGAAGTCGGCGGCGTCGCGCAGCCAGTCGCAGACCACTGTGTCGCCCTCGGGCCGGATGCCCAGGACGAGGACCTGGCTGGCGAGGTCGTCGGCGATGGCGCCCGCGCTCTCCCACAGGGCTCGGCGTCCGGACCGGTCGCGCGGGACGTCGCCGCCCGCGTACCGGCCGCCCGCGCGCAGAACGAGAGCGCGCAGGACGAGCTGTTCGAGCGGGGCGCCGGGAACGAGGGCCTTGGTGTCCCCCGTGGCCCATTCGGCGAGGACCGGCAGCGGTACGACGCGGGACGGGTCCCGAGGAAGTCCCTCCAGGACGCGCACCGCCGCGTCGACCAGGGGCGCGTCCCCCCTGCGCAGGAGCCGGGTGAGCGTGCCGTCGGCGGCGAGGCGGTCCAGCCAGGCCGCGAACCAGCCCTCGCCGGCGAGACTGCTGGAGCGGGCGGACGTCAGGGCCTGTTCTCGGCGGGTGTCCTCGTCGGCGCGTTCGGCGGGCCGGTCGCGCAGGGGGCCGTTCAGCCGGCCGAGAGTCTGGAGCAGACCGGTGCCGTACCGGTCGTACAGATAGGCGTCCAGGGCGACGAGGGGTACGGCGAGGCGTTTGACCGTCTCGGGCCGGTAACGGCCGGTGACGCCGATGACGGTGCGGCGCTCGGCCTCGCTGGGGGCGGTGAGGCCGATCTCGCCGTCAAGCGCGCCCGAGGTGCGCTCGAGCCTGCGGCGGGCGGCGGTGAGCAGCCGGGTCCAGCCCTCGCCGCGGAGTTCCTCGTACGGCGGTTCCCCGTGTCGCGTTGTGTCCTGCCCGGGCCGCTCAGTCGACATCGGCGGCCTGCTTCGGCCCCGGTGCGCGGCGGGTGCCTGGCGAGCCGAGGGCGGTGGCGAGGTCTCCGGTGTCGTCGGCGAGCAGCTTCGCGCCGTCCCAGACGAGCAGCAGGGCGGAGACGGTGTGGTCGATCGCCGAGTGCGCGAGGTCGTAGTGGGCTGCGGCGGGAACGGAGGCATGCGCGGCCCACAGATCATAGCCGGTCATGAACAGGTCGAGGTCGAACTGAGCGGCCAGCGACATCAGTTCGCCCCGCCCGGTGTCGTCGACGCCGGCGAACGCCTCGTCGAGGGCGAGCAGCCGTGGGGCGTGCGGATGCGCGGAGTTGAGCATGGCGTGCGCGGCGGCGAACAGCGGCAGGTGCAGGGACACGGACTGCTCGCCGCCGGAGAGGCGGCTGTGCCGGGCGCGGGTGAGCCGCTCCTCGCTCGTGTCGGGGCGTACCAGCTGGAAGGCGAACTGCCGCCAGCGCCGGTAGTCGAGGACCTGGGCCAGCAGTTCGCGGTAGGGCAGGTCGCGGTGGCGGGCGCGGGCGTTCTTGATCTGCGCGGCGAAGTGGGCGCGGATCCGGGCGCGTTCCTCGGGACCGAGCCGGGCGGCGTCCGCGTCGAGGAGGGCGCAGACGGCGCGCTGCTCGTCGTCGAGGTCGTCGGCGAGCAGCCAGCTCACGCCGACCGTCGTGCCGGAGGACATCCGGCGTCGGCGCATGTCGGTGTTCATGCGCCGGATGAGATCGCGGGCGTCGACCGTGCGGTCGTGGATCTGCTGGGCGAGCCGGGTGAGCAGTGCGTCCTCCAGGATGCGCTGCTCGGAGTCGGTGAGCAGTTCGGCCTGGTCGCGGCGGTGCTCGGCGATCTTCCCGGCGAAGGAGACGAGGGGCAGCGGGCCTTCCTCGTCGGCGACGCGGACGACGATGACGCCGTCGGAGCCGTCCCATTCGGGCCGGTAGTCCTGTCCGGCGGCGGCGAGCTGGGCCTGCAGGTCGTCCAGGGCCTTGGTAAGGCGGGTGACGGACTGCTTGACGCTGTTCTCGGTGGGGGTGAGGTCGCGGGTGGCGGCCAGGATCGCCTCGTGGACGGCGACCGCCGGGGAGGGGAGCTCCTCGCCTGCCCAGTCGACCTCCTGGGCCGGCCAGGCGAGGCCTGGCGGGCAGCGCAGGATGTCGAGGAGTTCGCGGGCCGCGTAGGGAGCGAGGCCCCGGGCGGTGTCCTTCTCCTCGGCGGCGGCGACGGCGCGGGCCTCGGACGCCGCGGTACGGCGGGCCTCGGCGGAGGCGGTGGCGGCGATGGCGGCATGGAGGGCGGCGGTTGCCGTCTCGGCTTCCCGGACCGCGCCGTCGATCGCGTCCTCGGCCTCCTGAACCTGGCGCATCACCGTCTGCGCCTCCACGCCGACGGCCTCCTGGAGAGCGTCGAGCCGCGCGGCCTCCTCGGTGTGGCGGCGGCGGGCGGCGCGCTCGGCGTCCAGGGCCGCTTCCTCGTCCTCGGAGGCCGCCCCCAGCCGGTCGGCGGCGGCCTGCGCGGCATCGAGCTGACGGTCGTGTTCGCGGCGGCGTGCGGCGAGTTCGCGTACCGCCGCCTCGAAGGCGCGGGTGGCGGTTTCCACGGCGTCGACGCGCTCGGCCTCGATGCCGTGCTCGGCGGCGGCGCGACGCAGGGCGCGCTCGGCGACCGAGCAGGCGGCCACGGCCTCGTCGTACGCGGTCTGGGCGGTGTCGGATGCTTCGCGGGTGGCGCGCAGGCGGGCGGCGGCCTTGTCGAGTTCGCGCAGCGCGGCGGTGATGCCGGCGGTGCGGGGCAGGGCGGCACGGGCGGCGTCGTACGCCTCCAGAACGGCGTCGGTACGGGCCTGCCCGCGCGCCGACTCCTCCAGCTGGGCGGCGAGTTCGGCGAGGAGGGCCTCGCAGGCGGCGACGCGGGCGGCGCGGCGGCACTCGCGGGCGGTGGCGCCGACGTATTCGGCGTGCTCCTTGGTGTGCGCGCCGACGAGGACGCCGACGGTGTACCGGCCGTCCGGGGCGATCTGCGCGGCGCAGGAGCCGGAGTCGGAGGTGACGGAGACCGAACGCAGTACGGCGATGACGCGCGCGGCGGGGATCGGCGCGCCGTCCTCGGGGCGCAGCAGGTCGGCGAGGCTGGGTCCGTCGACGGGGGTGCGGGCGTGCAGGTAGCCGTCGCTGTGCCCGGCCGCCACGGGGGTGTCCTCGGCGGTGACGAGGGCGTCGAGGAGCCCGGACGCCTCCAGGGCGGCTTCCAGACCGGACCGCTCGCCCTCCGTCAGGTGGTCGGCGAAGTCGACGAGTTGCCACAGCGGCACGCCGGTCTCCCCGGTGCGGTCGGCGGTGCGGCCGCGGGCGGCGGGTGGGGCGTCGTCGTGTTCGGCGGCGATCCGGTCGCGTTCGGCCTCGGTCTCGGCGCGGCGGCGTTCGAGGCCGGTGCGCTGGGCTCGCAGGGCTGCGAGGGTGTCGCGCAGCTCCCGCACGGCGGGGGCGACGACCTCGTTGAAGGTGTCGGCGAGAGTGGCCGCTTCTGCTTCGCCGGTGAGATCGAGGGCTTCGGCAAAACGGTCGGCGGCGCCCTCGGGGAGCAGCGGACCGTGGGCCTGCGTCCACTGGGCCAACGCCGCCAGCGCCTGCGCGCGGGCAGTCTCGACCGCCGACTCGGCGTCGGACTCGGCGCTTTCGGCGCCCGTGACCGCCTCCTGGGCGCGGTCGAAGGCACTCCGGGTCAGAGCGCGGGTCTGCTCGGCGCCGCGGCAGCTCTGCTGAGCGGCGCGTACGGCGCGTACGCCTTCGTACCGGGCGGCGGCGAGCGCGGCGGACCGCTCGGCAAGCCGGGCGGGCTCGGCGTCGGCCGGGGTCCAGCCGATGCCCGCGGTGTGGGCGTGGTCGGCGACCGCGGCGGCGTCGCGGGACACGGCGGCCTCGAGTTCGGCGGTGAGCCGGCCCGCGTGTTCGGCTTCGGCGCGGGCGCGGCCGGTGGCGGCGGTGCGGCGTTCGCGTTCGGCGGCGGCCTGCTGAGCGGTGTGCTCACAGGTGCGCACCAGGCGTTCCAGGTCGGCCAATTGCTCGATGGCCTGGTAGGCGGCGGAAGAGCGCAGCTGGTCGAGGCGGGCGCGCAGGGCGGTGAGCGCGGCGCCGGCGCTCTCGGCGCGGGTCTCGGCGGCGGTCTGCTGTTCCCGGGCCGAGTCGAGATCGGCTGCGGCGGTACGCAGGGCGGTGGTACGGCCGGCGGTCTCGGTGCGGCGGGCGGTGAGCCGGTCGGCGGCCACCCTGGCGTGGACCCGCAGGTAGGTGGAGTAACTGGCGAGGAAGGCCCGGGTGGCGTCGTCGGCGGCGACCAGCCCCTCCAGGGTGCGCTGCACGGACTCCATGTCGTCGAAGGAGCGGGCGGCTTCGGCGATGAGATCGTCGTCGAGAGGGCGCAGGCCCTCGGTGAGGGTGTCGGAGAGCTTGGCCGGGTCGAGGTTCTTGGCGAGCTGCGGGCGGCGCAGGGTGAGGATGAGGGTGAGCAGCTGCTCGTAGCGCTCCCGGCCGAGGCCGAACAGCCGCTGGTCGACGGCGGCGCGGTAGTCGGTCGGGGAGGCGATGAGCTCGTGTCCGAGCTCGGCGGCGAGCTGCTTCTTCGTGAGCGGCCGGTCGTCGTCGGTGAAGAGGGAGAAGTCCTCGCCGACGCGGCCGTCGGTGACGAAGTGCCAGCGGGCGGGGGTGTCCCGGTGGCGCTGGGCGTGCAGGCCGATGCCGCAGGTGACGGCCTCGCCGGTGGCGGGCCGCACGAACTCGATCCAGACGTAGCCGAGTGCGTTGTCCTGCCCGCGGAAGAGCAGGTTGGACTTCATGGTGCGGTCCTCGGCGGCGAAAGGGTTGAGCCGCTTGGGGTCGATACGGCCGTCGAGGACGAACGGGAAGAGGACTTCGAGGGCCTTGGTCTTGCCGGAGCCGTTGGGCCCGCGCAGCACCAGCCAGCCGCCGGCGAAGGAGAACTCCTCGTCCCGGTAGTCCCAGAGGTTGACGATCCCGGCGCGGGTGGGGACGAATCGGATGACCGGGGCGGGATCGGGGGCGTTGGCAGGTGTGGGAGCGGGGATGCTCACGCGGTCGGGTCCTTGAGGGTGTCGTCGGCGAACAGGACTGGCTGCGGTGCGGGTGTGCGGCTGACGGTCTCGCTTCCCTCGCGGGACTTCACCCGGGCGGTGACCCCGCGGTAGCGGGCGAGGAGCGGAAGCGCGAGGACTCCGCCGTCGACACGGGCGATCAGCGACATGGCGGCCAGCAGGTCGAGGACTTGACCGAGCAGCCGGTCCGGGTCCTCGCGCAGGTCGACGGCGAAGCCCTTGCCGTACTCGCCGACGATCTCCTTGAGCCTGCCGCGCAGCCAGGAGTCGGTGACGAAGGGGTAGCGGGTCTCCTCCGGCTCGTCCCGCTTCCGCTCCGCCTCGCGCGTCTCGTACGCCGGTTCCTCTTCGGGTGCGGAAAGTCCGGCGAGCCGGCCGCGCTCCGGGAGGGCGGCGTCGATACGGCGGACACGGCCGGCGAGGCGTTCGGCCGCCGTCGGGGCGGGCAGCAGGTCGAGGGCGTGCCGCCCGGTGCGCTGGGCGGCCGCGCTGATGCGTGCGCCGAGCAGCAGCGCGGCCTGGGCGACGGTGCCACCGCCGGGGAAGCGGATGTCGGACAGCCTGCCGGAGGTGTCGACGAGTGCGACTCCCTCGGCGCGGCGCTCCACGCCGAGGCCGGTGAGGCGCTGAAGGTCCTCGGCGAGTGCGGGGGCCCGCAGCTGGCCGAGCAGCTCGGGGTCGGCGTCGGCGTAGTAGGCGACCGGGTTCTCGAGCACGAGGCGGCGGGCCCGGCGGGCCTGGTCGCGGCGCTGTGCGTGGCGGCCTGTGGCCAGGCCGAGCCCGCCGCCGGAGTCGAGGAGCCCGGTGACCGAGGTCAGGTGCTGCAGGACGCGGGAGGGCTGGTAGACGGCGGTGAGGATCTCGCGGTCGATGTCGTACAGGGCCTCCGCGCGCTCGGGGTCGCCGGCCCAGGCGGTGGCGGAGCCGTCGGCGAGGGCGAGGGCGCCACGTTCGGCGAGCCAGGTGACGGCGTCGACGAAGGCGTCCCGGTCGGCCTTGCGGGCGGTGTCCAGGCCGAGGCCCTCGATGCGTACGGCGTCGGCGGCGACCGCGTCGGCGAGTTCGCCGAGGGCGACCTGTGCGCCGTGGCGGCCGAGGGCGGCGAGAGTGAGGACGAGGTAAGCGTAGCGGCGCCGGTCGAAGGGACGGCCGGCACGGGTGACGGCGGGCCGCGTCGCGTCCAGGTGGTCCTGGGCACGCTGCAGCCGCGCGGTGTCGGCGGTGGTGACGAGCCGGTAGCCAAGGACCTCCATGAGGTCGGTGCGCAGCTGCTCGGCCCAGCGGCGTACGGTGGCGAGGGCCGCCCTGTCCGGGTAGGCGGGGGTGATCAGCGTATGCCGCAGGACCAGCCGAACCGCCTTCTGGTAGTCGGCGAGTTCGAGGGGCGAGACGGTCTCGGCGACGCGTCCGGCCCGCCCACGGCCTTCGGCAGGAGGCGCCCCCGGCCCGCCTGCGCCGGGGGCGGTGGGAGACGGGCGGACGTCTCGTGACGCGGTGCTCATACGGTGACCTCCAGTCGCAGCCCGTCCAGGTGCAGGTCGCCGCGGACGGTGCGGACGGTGGTGGAACCCTCGGCGGGGGTCAGGGTGAGGCGTACGCCGTGGGCGGACCCGGCGGCGGCGGTGACGGTGCGGCTCGCCGGGACGCGGGCGGCGAGCGCCACGTCCATCAGCCCCAGCAGGGCCCGCGTCTCGGCCTCGTCGAGCACCCTGCCGTACACGCCGTCCGACGCCAGGGACACGGCGGCGCGGCGGCGCTCGGCCTGCTCCTTCAGCTGCTCGGCGCGCAGCCGGGCCCGCTGCTCCTCGTTGCGTTCGACGCGGCCGGGGCCCCTGAGCGCCGGGCTGCGGCCAGACTGGACGAGAGTGCGCGCCAGCTCGACCGGTTCGGCCTCCCACCACGACGTACGCCCCGGGATCAGCTCGGGGTCGGTGTACGGGACGGCGATATGGCGGGGCGCGCCGAGCCCGAAGACCGCCTGGAAGAGGGCGTGCGCGTCGTCGTCGCTCTCGCAGGAGGTGAACCACTGGGCGAGGTGGCGCAGTTGACTCTCCCGACTCACCCCGCCGCGGCGGGCCTCGGTGACGCGGCGCAGCAGGGCGAGGACGGAGCGGATGGCGGTGACCGTGGCGTCCTGCAGCCGCTCGGCCTCACTGTGCTCGCGCTCCGCGAACCAGTGGACGATGCCCTGCCACCGCTGCCGCCAGTCGTCGAGGCGTTCGGCGGGGCTGCGGAAGAGGCGCTCGTCGGCCTCTGCAGCATGCTCGACCATCCGGTCGACGCCGGTGGCCGCGGCGTTCTCGGCGGCTTCGGCGAGCAGCGGGGCGTAGCGGCCCAGTTCGGCGGTGAACTCCCGCATGTGCGCGAGCAGGGCGTCCTTGTGGGCGAGGAACACCTCAGGCCGGGTGTCGTTGGTCCGCGCCAGGTCGCCGAGCATCAGATAGAACCGGGCGGCGCGCTGCGCCATCTCACCCAGCACGGAGTCCAGTCGGCCGAGCTTGCGGTACACCTCCTCGGCGTCGCCCGCGGCGTTGGCCTCGGCCAGCGCGTGCAGGTCGGCGAGGATGTCGGGGAAGACCAGACGCGACAGCTGGGCGTCCTCCAGCCGCGCCCCCAGGACGTCCTCCACAGCCCGGTACGCCCGGTATCCGGCCTGGGTGAACTGGTAGACGTAGTGCCGGTTGCGGTACTCGGCCAGGTTCGCGGCGCGCGTCCCGTCGTAGCTGCGGTCCAGGACCCGCCACTCGGCGAGCGCGTCGAGCAGCGGCTGTACGTCGCCGACGGCGGCCGCACCGGGATGGTCCGCGGCGAACCGCTCCAGCAGCCTCGCGGCGTCCGAGGCGTGCAGCAGCACCTGATAGTTGGCCCGTCCCCGGTCGAAGGCACGCAGCAGCCACAGATAGTCGTGGCGCTTGTCGGCGGCGGCGAAGTGGAACAGCCGCAGCCGGTCGTCCAGGGTGAAGGCGTCGATGCCGAAGGCGCCCTCGTCGGCAGCTTCCAGGGCCATGGACTCGTCGGTCACGGATGCGATGGCTCTCTCGTCCGGTCGGCTCGGGTCGGATGCGAACAGCGCCCAGTGTGCCAGTCCGCCGTACGGGTTATCGCCACGCCCGGCACCTTGCACTCCCTGCGCTAGAATGCGCCGCCTTACACCCCCATGACGCCGAGCCTCGGCCCCACCCGCAGCCCCGCCCGGCACGGGCAACGGTTGCGGTGGACGGCAAGTCCGGCCGCAGGCTCCGCGGCTATCGAGGCTGCCATGCCCGTACGAGGTCCTCCGGTCCCCAGTACGCGGTCAGCGGCAGATCATCGGCCACCCCGCAGCGGGAGACCGCGACCATCGGGGTGTCCGGGGCGGTACCGGGAACAGCGAGCATGTCGCGTACCAAGGCGTCGTACTCATGACGGCCGAAGGGCTGGGTCTCCAGCCACTTGACCGACCCGACGAAGTGCACCTGCCGGGCCACCGGCTCGCGGTCTGCACCGATGAGGTCGATCTCGGGGTTGTTCTGACGGTTCCACCAGCCGCCGATGGCCTCGGTCTCGGGCCACTCGGCATTGGACATCAGGCGCAGCAAGGACTCGCGGATCAGCGGCTCGACCGCTCGCCCGCGCCAGGTGGTCCATGACCGCTCGATGCGTTCCAGTGCCAAGTCACCGCGGCCACGCTCGATGAGCGGGATCGCGCGCACCAGGAAGGCCAGCCAGAACCGGAGATACGGGTCAGCGATCCGGTAGCGCTTGTTCTTGCTGTCCGGCTTGACGGACAGGGGGAGATCAGCGGCCAGGACTCGCTTGGCCTGCAGCATGGCCAGCAGCGGGGAGAGCGTGCCGGACGGCAGCGCGCTGACGCCGCCGGCCTGGGCCGCAATGGCGCTGAACGTACGCTCGCCGCTGCCAACCGCTTCCAGGACGGCCCGTGAGTGCGAAGCCTCGGGAAATTCACCCAGCAGGGACAGCTCGCCGGCCACCAGCAGGGGCGAGAGAGGATTGGCGACCGAAGCCCGCAAGAAGTCCGTACGCCCCATACCCGGCCGCCACGACTGCACGATCTCGGGGAATCCTCCAGTGATCAACTGGGCGTCGACGGCCCCGGCGGCGTCGAGCCCGGTCATGGCCTGCACGTCGGCCAGGTTCAGGGGGCGAATGGTCATTTTCGCTGCCCGGCCGAAGAACGGGCGCCCGTACGACTGCAGTGCCTCCATCACCGATGTGTCGCTGCCGACCAGCAGCAGAAGCACGGGCTTGGAAGACAGGTGACGGTCCCAGACGGTCTGGAGTGCGCCCTCGAATTCCTGATCCTGCTCGACCAGCCAGGGCACCTCGTCAATCACCGCGATGCTGGGTGAGTCATCGGGTACCGCGAGCGCCAGCGAGCGCAGGGCCTGGTTCCAGTCCTGCGCCTGAAGGCCAGCCACCAGCTCCACCCCCGGCAGCGGCGACTGCGCGAGGGCCGCGGCGAAGTCGGCGCGCTCAGTCACCGGGTTACGCCCTCGGGTGGCCTGAAACACCACGTACGGCGCTCCCGAGCGGTCGCAGAACTCCTGGACCAGTCGTGACTTCCCCACCCGGCGCCGGCCCGTCATGACCACAGCCCGCCCTCGAGTCGCTCCACCACCCTCTGCCACTGCCCGGTACTGCTCGCCCAGCAGTTCAAGATCCCCGACCCGACCTTGAAACTCCATGACACCCCCGGGAACTAACGTAGATAGATTATTACGTAGATTGAATCTTACTTCACCTCAAGCGACCTCATGAACAGAGTGCACGGATGGCCACGGAGAGTGAGATCATCGGGGCATCCGACGCCTATCAGCGGGACTGGCGCCACAGAGGTCGGCGCGATTCGACCCAGATCCGTCCGTGCGGATCGCGAGGCGCCCCTTGCCTGCGACGGGACGGACGGGTGGATGTGATGGGCCTTCAGAACGAGCGTCATACGAGCGTCGACAACCCGACGGGCGCGCGGACACGCCTTGCGTCACCATCGCCGTGCCCGTCTGAAATCGCAGGTCAGACGGGTACCGCAGACAAGCCCCGCGCTTCCCCTGCTGGACGAGGGGAAACAGGTCAAGCGGACGACGCTAACCACAAACCGCAGGTCAGGAGCCCTTCGCGGCCGGCTCCAGAATCGCCACGCACTCCACGTGGTGAGTCATCGAAATAGGGTCTAGCCGAAACAGGTTAAAGAAAACCGCAGGTCAGCGGCCTGTGATGTGCAAATTGGACAGGCCGCTCGTGTGCGTTACGTGCAGAGTGGGCGCTATGTGCAGCATGCTGACGCTCTTTGCCCACCACTGGTCACGGCAAACGGGGCCCTAAGCTACCCAGGAAGCCGGTCAGGCATGAAGGCGGCACCGCCGGCTCCACGCGGGTGTCCGAAGAGAACCGTGCCGGCCTGGCTGACGGTCGTACGCCCGCCCAGGAGTCTCAGCGAGATACTCGCCCCTCTGCGTGTGCTGCCGCGCCCCTCCAGCAAGGGTTGGGATCTTGGTCGGCGGTACTTCCGGGAGGCGAAGCGCCCGGGCCCGGCCCGGCGTAGCCTCCGCCCACAGCCTCGGCGGCCAGGCTGGCGCGCCAGTGGGAGCTGGTCCGCCGTGCCGAGGGTGGAGCCGCTGGTGCCGCGCCGCGTGGTCCACGCCTCGTGGGCACCGTGGGGCCTCCTCGGCGAAGTAGGCCGCCGTGCAGGCCCGACTCCACAGGTGGGGTAGTCGTACCCTTGCCCGCGTGGAGCTTGCCGGGCCGATTCGGGCCGGTTCCGCCCGCGGCAGTTCGACTCACCGGATCCCGTCGCCCTCTCGCGTACGAAAGCGCTTTGCATCCCGAATCCCCCGGGGTCGACGTCGTCAGGACCGGCGTGGGCACTGCCCCGACTGGTCGTTGGCCTCCTTGCCTAGCCTCATCGGGTGAATACGTACGTGAACCGACTCGGCAGCAACGCACCGCAGACCGGCGTGTTGTCGGCGCCGAGCGGCTGCTGCGGGACGGCGACCGGCGCCGCTACCTGGCCTCGCACGTGGGGCTTCGGGTGCTGCTCGGCTGCTACCTCGGGCTGGCCCCGGCGGAGGTGACGCTGTTCCGCGAGAAGTGCCCGTGCTGTGGAGGCCCGCATGCTCGGCCGGCCGTAGTCGGCGGCGGCGGACTACACTTTTCCCTCTCGCACAGCGGCGACGTGGCCTAGCTCGCCTTCGCGCAGGTGCCGGTCGGAATCGACGTAGAGGTGATTCCGAGCGCGGCTGCGGTGGCCGACGTACTAACCACCCGCACCCGGCAGAGACCAAGGAATTGACCGCGCTCCCAGAGCCGGACCGACGGGCGGCGATGGGCCGCGTGTGGACCCGCAAGGAGGCCTACCTCAAGGCCACCGGTACGGGCCTGGCGCTCGGGCTGACGGAGCCGTATGTCAGCTCCGTGAACACCCCGGCTGGACCCTGACCGACCTGCCGGCCCCGTCCGGTTACACGGCAGCCCTCACCCTCCACACCCCGAAACGGGCGTCGACCTCCGCTTCCACGTAACGACCTCGCAGGTGATCAGCCCGAGTCCGCACTGAGGCGCGCAAGCAGTGACCTGAGTCAGACCTTGCTGCGTGCGGTGCTTACAGGTCTCGGCAGGTGGAGGGAGCTTGTCCACCTTGCGGACCTCCCTTGGTGGCGGGGATCGGGAACGACGTCAGAGGTGGCGGACCTTGGGCAGTGCCTCGTCCGCGATGCGGTGGAGGATGTCAGGGTCAGCCGTGTAGATGCCGTGCTCCCGCGGGGCATGCAGGACAAGGTGGGTAATGCCCGCCTTCGCGTACCGTTCCGCCTGGGTCAGGAAGGCGCTGGGCGAGGAGAGGAAGTCACCCGCGGACGGCGTGACCACGAAGATGCGGTCCATCTCACCGAACTCGCGCCCGTGCCGGGAGCAGGCCTGTCGTAGTGCGGCGACCTGGGCGGTGACCGCGTCGAGGCACTTTTCGGGCGTGAAGCCCTTGGCCCAGTTCTTGGGGCCGGTCGTCACCCAGGCCTGGCCGTGCCGGGCGGCGAGATCGAGCCCCCGCGGACCGGCCGCGGCGATGGCGAGCGGGAGCCGGGGCTGCTGGACGCAGCCGGGGATCATCCTGGCCTCATAGGCGGAGAAGTGCTCGCCAGTGAAGGTCGTCACGTCGGAGCGGAGCAGCCGGTCCGTCAGCTCCACGAACTCCTCGAAACGTGCCGCGCGTTCACTGGGCGTCAGGTCCTCCTGGGTGAGGACGTGCGAGTCGCCCGCCCCCACCGAACCCGCTCCGATGCCCAGGACGAACCGGCCGCCGGAGATGTCGTCGAGCGCGATGGCGTCCTTGGCCGCTGTCACCGGATGCCGGAAATTGGGGGAGGTCACCATCGTCCCCAGGGTCATCCGACGGGTCACGACCGCCGCGGCGGCGAGCACCGGGAAGGTGGAGAACCAGGCCTCGTCCTGCAGGCTCCGCCAAGACAGGTGGTCGTACGTCCAGGCAGAGTCGTAACCCAACTCGTCGACGGTCTGCCACAGTCGCGCGGACCGGGCCCAGCGCTTCTCCGGAAGGATCATTACGCCCGTACGCATGGTCGGCTCCGCCCTCAGCCTTCGGCGTCGATGACGACGGCGTCGGCCTCGACCTCGACCAGCAACGAGGGGTGGGCGAGGGCCGACACCTCCACGATGGTGCTGGCCGGCAGGACGTCTCCGAAGAACTGGAGGTGGACGGCGCCGATGGCCTCCAGGGCGCTGATGTCAGTGACGTAGAAGCGAGTGCGCACCACGTCCTTCAGCCCCGCGTCGGCGTCCTCGAGCGCACCTTGGATCCGGCGCAGGCACTCGGCCGTCTGGGCCACGATGTCCGACCCGCCGACCGGCCCGTCGGGGGCGGAAGCGGTGCAGCCCGCCACGGTCACCCAGGGGCCCGTACGGACCGCTCGAGAATAGCCGAATATCTTCTCGAAATGAGTTCCGGCGGCAATGAGAGTGCGCTGCGACAAGGTATTCCTCCTCTTAGGGAAAACATGGGCAGAGTAGCCGGTTGCGGGCTCCGGATCCCAGAACCGTCCCGCCGGCGAGACAAGTCGGCCGACAACACACATTCGCACTTCCGGCCGATAGGTTGAGATGCGATCCCAGGTCACATGTTTGCACCCACAAAATGTCGGAGTTCTTCTACCACACCAGAAAGCACTCATGAACGTCTCTGATGCAAGAGATCTCTCGACCGCGCCGCCGAGGTCGGACAATTGGGAATACGGTGGCCATCTCTACGGACTGGAACCGCTCGCCCTCCCCGCGAAGTGGTCGCAGTGGACCCCCGCCGAGAGCTCGCTCCGGGGCGACGCCGCGGAGATCTCGCTGGGGGATCCCTCCGCCTGGGAGTGCGACGCCGAGACGGCGTCGGAGCTGCGGCCGGCCGACGACGGGGAGACGGATCGGTTGTTCTGGTTCCGGTGGATCACCGGACATCAGACGACCTTCACCGTGTGGCAGCTGCTGGCCGAGACCCTGCACCAGGGCCGGCTCGCGGACACCGGCCCCGCGGCCGACGAACTGGCCCGCAGGGCCCGCTGCCTGGTCCGCGTCTACTCCCTGATGCTGCTGTACGCCAGCTCCCCGCCACAGGAGACGTACGAGCGGGTCATCAGGGACCCCATGGCACGCCAGCACCCCAACCTGAGCGGCGCCTGGGCCCGCGACTACGGAGACATACGGCCGCTCATCCGGGGCCGGATCGGCTTCGGCAGTAAGCTCGAAGCGGCAGAACTCGCCCTGGAATGCCAGCTGAACGAGCAGATCCACGAGGGCATAGCGGCGCGGGTCGTGCCCTCCGGGGTGTCCCTGCTGCTCTCCCCGAAAGCCCGCCGGCAGACCCGGCAGCTGAACCGGGAGACGCTGCTGTGGCTCTACGACGGCATCTTCCTGACCAGCAGGGCGCCCGTGTCGCGCGACACGGTGGTCCGCCAGCTCATCCGGCGGATCCACGCGATCCTCCTCGACATCCGCGCCAACGGGCTCTATCCGCTCAACGGCCCCGATTCCGCGCCCGAGCCCCCTGAGCTGATGACCGACAGCGTCCTGGCGTTGAAGGACTCTTTCGCCGGAGTTTTGCGCGAACTCGTCGATCTCTCACGACTGTCGGCGGCGGACGTCGGCCAGCCCGTCACCGCCTCCTGAACCTCGACATTCGAAGAAACGGGTGTATCCATGGCTACAGCGCAAGAAGAAGAGAAGTCGGCAGCAGAGGCGCAGTACTGCGCCGACACCTTCAACGGTGCCATCGCCTCGGCCGCACTGAGCGCGGCGTGGGAGATCGGCCTGCTCGACGAGCTGGCCGTCAAGCGCCAGGTCGACATAGCGGAATTCGCCCGGGACCGGGAGGCCCACCCGGAGACCATACGGGCCTTGCTGGTGGCTCTCTCGGCCCGGCGCATCGTGTCGCTCGACCCACTCAGGACGACAGCGTTCACCGATATGGGTTTCGAGCCGGCCTTCAGCACCAAGGGCTTTTTCTACTGGCTCACCCGCGGCTGCGGCGAACTGCTGACGACCCTCCCCACCAAGGTCGCGAACGAGGACAGGCAGGGCCACTACGCACGCCGTGACGCCCGCGCGATCAGCGTCGCCTGCCGCAACATCGCCCGCACCTTCTTCGACCCGCCGTTCCGGGACCTGGTCCGGGACCTCGACATCGGCACGGTCGCCGACCTCGGCTGCGGCAGCGGCGACCGGATCGTCATGCTGGCCGACATGCGGCCGGAGATCAGCGCGATCGGCATCGACGTGGCCGAGGGAGCCATCTCCGTCTCCCGGGACGCGGTCGCCGAGGCCGGGCTCGGGAACCGCATCACGCTGGTGCAGGACGACGTGCTGAGCTTGACCCCCCGCCCCGAGTACCAGGACGTGGACCTGGTCACTTGCTTCCTGATGGGACACGACTTCTGGCCCCGGGAGAACGCCGTGCGCACCCTGCGTTCCCTGCGCGAGACCTTCCCCAACATCAAGAACCTCGTTCTGGGCGACACCTGCCGTTCCACGGACGTGAACGGCCCCGAGCACCCCATGTTCACGCTCGGCTTCGAGACGGTGCACTCGGTCATGGGCCAGTACCTGCCCACCCTCGACGAGTGGAGCTCGACGATCGAGGAGGGCGGCTGGCGCATCGCCGACCGCCGCATGATCGACCTGCCCGCCTTCAGCTTCATCTACCGCCTCACCCCGGCCTGAACACCAGGAGGACACCATGACCACCGAAGCAGCCTCGCAGGCCGGCCGACAGCGCCCGCTCGTCGAGCAGAACCTGCCCGTCTTTCAGACGATCGCCGGCCACTACGGCCAGACCCCCTTCTTCCTCACCCAGGACATGCTCGGCGGGCAGCCCATCGAGATCGCCGGCGGCGAGATCAGCGACAAGGTCGGCAAGCCCGTCGCGGCCCCCCACACGCACGAGGTCCCGGAGATCTACGTCCTGATGTCACCGGAGCCCGGCGGTGCGGTCATCGAGGTCGTCGCCGACGGCGAGACGCACGAACTGGTCTCCCCCGCCGTCATGCTGATCCCCACCGGAGTTGTGCACCACTTCGTCACCAAGAAGGCGCAACCGGGCAGTTACTGCCTGGGTGTGCTGCTCACCGGAGACAAGTCCGTTGCCGTCGGCTGATGACGCTCAGGACGAAGGGGTCTTCGGCGCACACCGCGCCGAAGGCCCCTTCGTCCTGCCGGAGCGGCCGGGCGGCGGCTCCGGCAGGACGTGGTCAGGCGATCCGGGTCGTCCAGCCGAACGGGTCGGTACTGCGCCCGTACTGGATGTCCGTGAGCGCGGTGCGCAGCCGCTCCGTCACCGGGCCGGGCCGACCGTCACCGATGCGCAGGTCTCCCATGGCGCCGCGCACCGCGCCGATCGGCGCCACCACGGCCGCGGTTCCGCAGGAGAACACCTCCCGCAGCCGGCCCGAGGCGATGTCCGCCCGCCACTCCTCGACGGAGTAGGGCCGCTGTTCCACCGCCATGCCCTCGGCCCGTGCCAGCGCGATGACCGAATCACGCGTGATGCCGGGCAGGATCGAATCACCGAGGGGCGGCGTGAGGAGGGAGCCGTCGTCGAACACGAAGAAGATGTTCATCCCGCCCAGCTCCTCCACGTAACGCCGCTGGGCGGCATCGAGGTAGACGACCTGGTCGCAGCCGGACTCCATCGCCCGGGCCTGGGGCAGCATCGACGCGGCGTAGTTCCCCCCGCACTTGGCCGCGCCCGTGCCGCCCGGCGCCGCTCGGGCGTGATCGTCCGAGACCCAGACGGTCAATGCCGCGCTCCCCACGAACGCCCCGCCCACCGGACAGGCGATCACCCCGAAGAGATATTCCCGGGCCGGGCGCATTCCGAGATACTCCTCGGTGGCTATCTGGAAGGGGCGCAGGTAGAGGCTGGTTCCGGGAGCCTGCGGCAGCCAGTCCAGATCCGTCCTGACGAGTCCCCGTGCAGCGCCCAGGAAGACGTCTTCGGGAACGGCGGGCATGGCCATCCGGCGCGCCGAGCGCCGCAGTCGCCGCGCGTTGTCCGCGGGCCGGAAGAACTGCGCGCCGCCGTCCGGCGTGCGATAGGCCTTGAGCCCCTCGAAAATCTCCTGGCCGTAGTGGAGAGCGGCGGTCGCCGGTGACAGCGGAAGGGGGCCGAAGGGTTCGATCCGGGCGTCGTGCCACCCTTTTCCTTCGACATAACGGACGGTTGCCATGTGCTCGGTGAAAACCGTCCCGAATGTCGGATTCTGCAGTCGTGCCGTCCGCTCCTCCGGCGCCAGCGGGTTCTTCGTCAGATGTCGCTCGAAGGTGAATTCACTTGCGCTTTCCATGAGTCACACCTCTGTAGATCGGACAGAATCAGACGAGCACAGGATAGCTTCGTGTCCCGCTGGCGAGACGACGAAAAGGACGGTGGGCGGCAGCCATGGGAAACCCTTTTGACGACGAGAGCGCAACATTTCTCGTATTGACCAACGACGAGTTGCAGTGCTCCCTCTGGCCTTCGTTCGCCGATGTTCCACAGGGCTGGCGCATCGCTTTCCCAGAGGACAGTCGGCAGAACTGCCTCGCGTACATAGAGGAGAACTGGACGGACATGCGTCCCAAGAGCCTGGTCGACCAGATGGAGAACCTGGGCGGTGTGCCGCGGTGAACGCAGGACGCCCGGAACTCAGCGGCACCTTCGGCGCCGTCTCTTCCACCCACTGGCTGCCGACCGCGACCGCCATGTCGATCCTGGAACGCGGCGGCAACGCCTTCGACGCCGCCGCGGCGGCGGGCTTCGTCCTCCAGGTCGTGGAGCCGCACTTCAACGGACTCGGCGGCGACGTACCGGTGCTGTCGTACGCGGCCGCCACGGACTCGGTCCAGGTCGTGTGCGGCCAGGGCCCGATGCCCGCCACGGCCACCATCGAACACTTCCGTGCACTGGGGCTGAGCCACATACCCGGCTCAGGGCTGCTGCCCGCCGTGGTGCCCGGAGCCTTCGGCGCCTGGATGCGGACGTTGGCCGAACACGGCACGCTGCCGCTCGCCGACATCCTGGAGCACGCCATCGGGTACGCCGAGAACGGCGTTCCGCTGCTGCCCGGCGCGGCGGACGCCATCGAGGTGCTCGCCCCGCTCTTCGCCGAGGAGTGGAGCGAGTCGGGTCGGGTCTACCTGCCCGGTGGACGCCCGCCGAAGGCCGGCGCGCTGTTCCGCAACCAGGCGCTCGCCGACACCTACAAGCGCCTACTGAAGGAGGCATCCGCCGCCGGCGGTGGACGCGAGGCCCAGATCGAGGCAGCCGAACGCGCCTTCTACCAGGGCTTCGTCGCCGAGGCGATCGACTCGTTCGTCACCAGCAGCGAGGTCCTCGACTCCACGGGGCGCCGCCACCGCGGCCTGCTCACCGGCCAGGACCTGGCCGACTGGCACGCCACGGTCGAGCCTTCGGTGAGCCTGCCCTACGGCCCCTACACCGTGCACAAGCCCGGTGCCTGGTCCCAGAGTCCCGTCTTCCTCCAGCAGCTGGCTCTGCTCGACGGCTTCGACCTCGGCGCCATGGGGTTGGACAGCGCCGACTACATCCACACCGTCGCCGAGTGCGCCAAGCTCGCCTTCGCGGACCGCGAGGCCTGGTACGGCGATCCCGATCACAGCGACGTCCCGCTCGACGTCCTGCTGAGCCCCGCGTACACGGCGGAGCGGCGGGCGCTGGTGGAGGCCGGGGCCTCGGGAGTGCTGCGGCCGGGCTCACCGAGCGGGCGCACGCCCTTCATCCCCGAGCAGGCCATGGAGACCTTGCCGCCGGGCGGCGACTGGCGCGACCAGATCAAGAACGGCTTGCCCACCGTCGTCAAGGCCACGGCCGCCCGGAACGACACCTGCACCATCTCCGTGGCCGACCGCTTCGGCAACATGGTGGTCGCGGTCCCCAGTGGCGGCTGGCTCAAGAGCTCCCCGGTGGTGCCCGGTCTCGGCTTCTCGCTCGGCACCCGCGGACAGACGATGACCCTCACCGAGGGCCACCCCAACTCCGTCGGCCCCCGCCGCCGTCCCCGCACCACCCTCAGCCCCACGCTGGCGCTGCGGGACGGCAAGCCGGCGCTCGCGTTCGGTACGCCCGGCGGCGACCGCCAGGACCAGTGGACCCTCGGGTTCTTCCTCGCCGTCGCCGACTTCGGCGTCGACCTTCAGGCGGCGACCGAGACCCTGGCCTTCCACACCGACCACTTCTCCGCCTCGTTCACCCCGCACGAGTCCCGGCCCAAGGTGCTCACCGTGGAGCGCACCTGCGATCCCGGGGTGGTGGAGGAGCTGCGCGCCCGCGGACACGAGGTGGAACTCGCGCCCGCGTTCTCACTGGGCAAGGTCTGCGCCGTCGCGACGGACCGGGAAGAGGGACTGCTGCAAGCAGCGGCGAGCCCGCGCGGCCGACAGACGTACGCCGCATGCCGATGAACCCACGACCGAAGGGAGCCGCTGTGCTCGACACCGAGTCCCAGCCCGACCCGGCACAACTGACGCTCCATCACCTGGCGGTGCAGACCGCCGATCTCGACGCCAGCATCTCCTGGTACCGGGAGTTCCTGGGTGCCGAGGTGACCTGGACCCTGGACACCTTCTCCGACCTGAGCATGGAACGGCTACCGGGACTCTCGGGCCTGGCGGAGATCATGGTGGGCGGGATGCGGTTCCACCTGTTCTCCCGCGGCCCGGAGCACGCCGCCCCGCCGCCGGCGGACACCAACCAGTTCCAGCACGCCTGCATCGAGGTGCGGACCCCGGAGCAGCTGCGGCTGTGGCGCGAGCGGTGGGTCGATGTGTACGAGACCGGCGGATACGCCTTCGTCCGGGACGTGCCGCCCACCGAGATCGTCGTCGACAGCGACGGTGTCGAAAGCTTCTACGCATTCGACATCAACGGCATCGAGTTCGAGTTCACCTACCTCCCGGGCGAGCGGGCGGCCTGACCCCGGGGCCGCCCTGAGTCAGGCTCCACGGCCGGTCTCCGGGCGGCCGACCCGGGGCGGGGCCGAGCCCTTTCAGTCACCACCCTCGACGACACCGGGGTCGTCGAGCAGGAACCCCGAGGTGGCCAGCAAGTATCCGAGCTGCGCACGGCTTCCGCTGCCGAGGTGTTCCGATACTTTGCGTACGTGCTCCGCGACACTGCGCCGGCTCATCCCCAACTGCCGCGCGATGGATTCGTCGGTCTCCCCGGAGACGACGGCCTGCAGGATCGTGCGCTGGATGTCCAATACGACGACGCTCGGTCGCAGCGCCGAGTCGGGGTCAGCGACCGGGATGCTGCGCTTCCAGTCGCGGTCGAAGGACCGGGCGAGAAAGCGGACCACGGCCGGATGCCGCACTTCGAGCGCCGCGGTGCTGCGGTCGTCGGACACCGGTATGAAGGCGACCTTGCGGTCGCAGATGATCAGGCGCTCGAACACCTCGGTCAGCGTGCGTACTTCGGCGTCCGCCCGTGTGATCTGCCTGATGTAGGCGAGTGTGGGCTGATGGTGACGCACCGTGTGCTGGTACAGGGTGCGCTGCCGGGTCCCGCGGGCGAGTAGTCGCATGTCCCGCTCGAGCGCGCGGGCGAGATCGTCCGCCTTGCGGCCGCCACCCGGCTGAGCGGTCAGCAACTCCTCCTGGCAGGCGTCCACCGCCGCCGCCAACGCTCCGTTGATGGCGGTTTCGCCGCGAAGAAGTGTGAACGACTGCTGCTCGCCCCTTCTGGTGTCCGCGTAGACCTCCTCGAACAGCGAGAAGGCCGCCATGAGGGATCTCTCCTTATATCTCTTGGCGGCCAGTTCCTCTTGGAGGGGCTGCAGCACCGTGAAGGCCGCCGCGTGCGGGGGTACCGGAACCACGGCTTCGGAGTCGTCGGTACGGGGCTGTACCAGGCCGAGCGCCAGCAGGCATGCCGGCACCGGTCCCGCCGCGAACTCATCCTTCTGCAGCGCCGATTGGTAGTGGCGCAGTGCAACCGGACATACCGTCGAACCAGGGCGGGTGTCGCACATGTCCGACTCTGAGCATATTTGATCACCGTTCACAAAGTTGCACGTTACCTTCGTGCAGTCGCTCCTCCATCGTGCTTTTCCCGGGCGGCGGCCAGGATGGAGACCGCTGGAAGACGCACCGTGAAGGAAGCACTTATGTTGAAACTTTCCGTGAAGACACTTCTCGCCACTACGGCCGCAGTTCTGGCAATTCTGCTGCCCATGTCACTGCCGTCGTACGCCGAGTCGCCGGGCGACCCCATCACGCAACCCTCGGAATTAATCTCCCAGGACTCGGCCTGGGGGCCGTGACCTCCGTGCCCGTGAAACAGACCGAGCACGCGACGATACGAGGGAGTTGACCTGGTGGCCACCGATCTCCTCAAAGGGCGCTCCAAGGAAACGCATCGCCGGAGCGAACGGGTTCCGGCTGAGATTCCTGCCGCGCTGCTCCCCGATGACGCGTCCATCGCCATGGAGAGAACCCGGCTGCGCCTTCCGGAGAACCTCCCGCTGGACGAGTGGTGTCGCATCGGAGACCGCATCCTCTCCATCTCCGACTCCTCCGCCTGGTGGATCGGCGATTGGCTTGCCTTCGGTCAACAGCAGTACCGCGACCGGTACCAGCGGGCCATGCGGGAGACCATGCTCGACTACCAGACCCTTCGGAACTACGTATGGGTCGCCAAGAAGTTCGCGCCCTCCCGGCGACGCGAGAAACTGACCTTCCAACACCACATGGAAGTCGCCGGTCTGCCAGAGGAGCAGCAGAACCACTGGCTGGACTTCGCCGAGCGCTTCAAGTGGTCGCGCAACGAGCTGCGCAGGCAGATCAAGGCGAGCACGGCACCCGATGAGATCACGCCCCGGACCGGTGAGGTCGAGCTGAGTCTCAGGCTGGCGGAGAACCGGGTCCGGCGCTGGGAGGAGGCCGCGCAGCAGAGCAACAAGAGTCTGACCGACTGGATCTCGGCGGTGCTCGACAGCGCCGCCTGACGACGGAGAGGTTTCCCATGGAAATTCGGAGTGGCTACTCACAGTCCGCGCGGGCCGAGGTGGCTGAGCTGCACGACGCGGAACTGATCGGCACCTGGCAGCAGTTCCAGGCGTCCACCATGCCGGGCCTCATCAGCGCCATGCATCTGTGCCACGCCGTCCACGCCCTGTCCGACACGGGCCTGCTCGAGCGGTTGCGCGACGGCCGCAACAGCGCCGACGAGGGCTTGCTGGAGGGCATGAACCGGCGCATCGCCGCGAACGTGCTGCGCTACTTGGTGGTGCGCGGGCTGCTGGAGGACTGGCAGGGTACCTACACCCTCACCTACCAGGGCGAGCTGCTGACCTCGGAGATATCGCTCGCCCGGCTCGGCTTCTACGTGGAGGCCTACGGGCCGGTCACCCAGCGGATGAGCGACCTGATCACCGGCAAGGCGGTGTACGGCACCGATGTGCAGCGCAGCAACGGCCCTCTGAGCCGGCACTGCGGCACCGTGTTCGCGAAGTACTACACGCCGATCGTCCGGGAGGCGATGGCCGGCCGGGGAGCCAAGCGCATCCTGGACCTCGGCTGCGGAGCGGGCCAGCTGCTGATCGACGTCTGCCTCAGCGATCCCGAGGTCACCGGAGTCGGCCTGGACATCGCACCCGCGGCCGTCGAGGTCGCCCGGGAACAGGCCCGCCGGCACGGCCTGGAAGACCGGCTGGAGTTCGTGGTCGGCGACGCCTTCGACCCGACGACGTGGCCGGAGGTGTGCAATGGGGTCGAGGTCATCAGCGGCATCGGCGTCCTGCACGAGCACTTCCGCGACGGCGACCAGGCCGTCGTGGATATCCTCGATGCCTACGCCGAGGTCCTCACCGGGGAGAAGATGCTGCTCATCGGCGAGCCGGAGCCGTACTACGACGACCGTGAGAACGATTCCGACTTCTTCCTGATGCACGTGCTGACCGACCAGGGCTTCCCCGTCGACAGGTCAGACTGGGCAGACGTCATCGAGCGGTCCAAGCTCACGTGCCGACGCGTACTGACCCGCGCCACCGCCGGCCCCCGCATGTGCTTCTACGACCTCGCCCCGCGAGGCTAGCCATGACGCGGTACCAGGAGCAGCGCTCATGCGCTCCGCGCTCATAGTGGGAACCGGCGCGATCGGCACGTCGATCGCGCTGGCCCTGCGCGCACGCGGCGTCGTCACCCATCTGCGGGACACCGACGCCAGCGCGGCGCGAACCGCCCAGGACGTCGGCGCGGGCACCACCGCCGCACCGAACGGCACCGTGGACGTCGCCGTCCTCGCGGTGCCCCCGGCCGCGGTGGCCACCACGCTGGTGGCCCTCCAGCAGGAGGGTGCCGCCCGGTGCTACACCGATGTCGCCGGCGTGAAGGCGCTGCCGGAACGCGAGATCGAGGCCCTCGGCTGCGACCCGACGTCCGTCGTGGGCGGGCACCCGCTGGTGGGCAACGGACGCCCCGGGCCGCTTGCCGCCAGGGCCGACCTCTTCGAGGGATACCCCTGGGCGCTGGTACCCACCGAGGCCACGGCCAACCGGGCGCTCAACATCGCGCTCACGCTCGTGTCCCTCTGCGGTGCCACCCCCGTCTTCCTGGACGCGGAGGGGCACGATCTGGCCATGGCACGCGTTTCCCACGCCCCGCACCTGATCTCCACCCTGCTGGCCAGCCGGCTGCGGGACACCGAGGCCTCCGCTCTGAGGCTGGCCGGCAAGGAACTCCTCGACGTCACGCGGGGCGCGGGCGCCAGCCCCGCCCTCTGGGCGGACCTGCTGTCCGCGAACGCCGCCGCGGTCGCCGACGTTCTGGAGGCGTTCGCCGAGGACACCCTCGGCGCCGCCGCCGTGCTCCGCGCACCCGGCACCCCGGATGCGGCGCCGCTGCTGGACCTCCTGCGCAAGGGAACCCAGGGGCAGGTCGCCCTGCCCGGGAAGTACGGCGTGCCGCCCGCGGACCTCGCCACCGTGCAGGTCGTCATGGGGGACGACCTCAAGCAGTACGCCCGGTTCTTCGGGGACATGGCCGCGGGCGGGGTGGCCGTCGCCGACATCGTCATCGACCGTTCGGCCCACCAGGGCACGGCACGGATGTCCCTCACCGTCTCCGCCGCCAACAAACCCGTGCTCGTCTCGCGCCTGCGACGGCTCAACTGGCATGTCCAGGGCGGGCAATAGCAGCTGCGCCATGGCGGGCACGGGTCGTCGTGGATTCCACGCCGACCGGCGACACGTCGGTTCGCTCTGCGCGAGCCGCCTCGACAATCAGGCTTGCAAGCAGCGCGGAGAAGACGCCGACGTCCCAGCGGATAGCCGAACGCCCGTAGTCGCCGCGCGTTCGGCTTCCGCGACGCGGAGACCAGGGCCTGCGCCAGACGCCGCGTCACGGCCCGTCGAGCCCCCGGAGACCTCCGCGCCGCTCACTCAAGAAGGCCCGTACCGCCTTGCTGTGTCCTGCCGCGCCTGGCCGCCGCGGGCCGGCGCAGTGCCCCCGGCGAGCGCGGTGCACAGTGCGCTCGTGATCCAGTGCGCGTGATCGAGCGCCGCCACGACATGCGCGATCGCGTCGACACCGCACGCCACCCCCTGTCCCGGTGACCGGACGGCGGCCAGCCGAGCGGCGGCCGCGCCGATCACGACGTCGCCGCCGGCCGCTGCTCGTGCCGATCCCCGCCCCCGCAGAGTCAGCCCGAGCTGCTGGTGGGCGAAGAACGCCAGTATCCTCGCCCCGCGCACCTGGTCTTCCGATGCCCGCACGACCGCCTGGACACGTCGCGCCGTTCGGCTCTCCGCCTCGCACACCAGCAGATCGCCCTGCCGGATCACCTCGTCGCGCAGCGCGAACAGCTGCCGTTGTGCGGCCCACAGCACGTAGGGCTCTCGCAATCGGACCTCGGCGGACATGCCCTGCGGATCCAGGGCCTGGCCCCACACCACCAGCGGACGGAGCCGCACGGCGCAGCCCAACGTCGTGTCGATCAAGGAGCGCAGCCGTAGCTGTTGATGGAGGGCGCAGGCCAGTTCCGCCTCCTCACCTCGGACGAAGTCCTGTACGAAGCCGCTGTCCCAGGGCACCGGATCGACCCGGAGTTCGCGCAGCACCTGATCGGCGGGCGACTGCTTCCAGCCACCCGGGATCCGCTGCCACGCGAGGCCGTTTCCGGCGCAGCTCCGTGCGGCATGGCCGAGGGGCATCATGCCCTGGCCCGGAGGCCAGGGCACGACCGGTGTGTAGCCCCGGTTCCATTGCCGGGCGAAGGTGCGCCAGACGTCAGCCGACGGCCCCTTCAGGTCGCTCGCCAAGGTCCGGAGCCGCGACCACACCATGGTCCGGACGACCTCCGGCGGCAGGACGTACCCGCTCGCGGCCGGTCCGGGCACGACGACCGACCGATCCTCCGGTGCGCCCGAGCAGGTGGCGGGCCGGACTCCGGGGCAGTCGGCGGGGATGATCCTCCTTCCCCATCCGGACTGCCCCAGGAACGCGGCCACCGGGCAGGGCGGGTCCCAGCCCGACGGCCGCGCGTCAGTCGCCACGGTTGCGGTCCGCGGCGTACGCCTCCGCCATCGCCACCGCGATCCGCCGCGGCCCGGTGAACGGCTCGCGGCTGTGCGCCGTCAGCATGTTGTCGATGACCAGCACGTCGCCCCGCCGGTAGTCGAACCGGTAGCTCGCCTTGCGGTAGCAGTCACGCAGATGGTCCAGGACGTCGTCCGGGATCGGCGCGCCGTCGCCATAGAAGGTGTTGGTCGGCATCTCGTCGTCCCGGAACAGCTCCCGGAGCGTGCTGCACACTTCCGGCTCCAGGCTCGTCACATGGAAGAACGTGGCGTGGTTGAACCAGACGTGTTCCTTGGTGGAGGGGTGGGTGTGCACCGCGGAACGGGTGGCCGTGGTCCGCAGCGTTCCGTCGTCCAGCCAGAGGGTCTCGATGCCGTTCGCGGCGCAGTAGCGGTCCGCCTCGCCCCGGTCGTCCGTGCCGAAGACATCGCGCCAGGACAGGCCGAGCCCGTCGCGGAAGTTTCGGACCACCTGCCAGCCGCGGTCTGCGAACTCTTCGCGGACCGCGGGGTCGATGAGCTCGTAGACCGTGCGGATGTCGGCGAGGGCCGTCGCACCCAGGGTGTGCGGAGGCTCCACGCAGTGGAAGTAGAGCGCCATCGGCCAGCTGAGCTGGTACGAGTTCTCGTTGTGGAAGAAGATCTCCTCGTTGGCCGGATAGTCGGTGGACGTGTAGATGTGGCCCTGGATCGGGCTGCGGGGCGAGGACCGCTCCGCGTAGGCGAGCGGGGCCCCGGACAGCGCGCGGACGGTGTCGTCGAACGCGCCGAGCTCGTGGACGCCGAAGTCTCGGAAGAGAACGGAACCATCGGCCAACAGGTCGTCCCGCAACTGCCCTCGGTGTTGGGCCACGTAGGCGGAGAGGCTGGTGCCCCCGCCCTCGATCGTCCGTATGGTGCGCGTGTCTGGCATGGGCTTCCTCTGGGGATCTCGAACGGGATCAAGCCGGCCTGGCGGTGTCGGAGCTGCGGGCCGCAAGCATGCCTCGAACGTCGTCGACCGGCAGCCCCGTCACATCCGCGGTGACCAGAACCTCCACCTCGTGGGCGAGTTGGTGGATGGTCGGGTTTTCGAAGATGGTGCGTACGGGGCAGTTGATTTTGAAGGTTTGGGTTATTCGGGTGGCGACTTGTGTGGC